>CAJMRV010000001.1 GCA_905215795.1 uncultured bacterium
AGGAGTCCGGCACCTCAAACCCGTTGACGACGTGTTCCCGAAGCCGCCTCGTCAGGCCGCGGAGTTCCGCGGCCTCGGCTCCGGAGAGCTCCAGATTCCCGTTGAGCGCATCCATGAGGCTCCTCAATACAAACTGCTGCCTGCGTATCAACGCCCGTGCGGATTCAATGTCCCCGGGCAAGGGGGTCTTGATGGGAGGAGGAGTCCGTGCTTCTCGTTTCTTCATGTTCGTCATCCCGTGGATGGTCGGAGCGGATGCTCCGCACTTGTTTGAAGGGCCCCGTAGGATTCTGCGGGGCCCTATTGATCATCACTCTACGGTCACGCTCTTGGCGAGGTTCCTCGGCTTGTCGACGTCGGTGCCGCGCACCAGCGCCGTGTGGTAGGCGAGGAGCTGGAGCGGGATGACGTGGAGGATCGGCGAGAGCCGGCCGTAGTGCTCGGGCATGCGGATGACGTGCATGCGCTCGGTGGGCTCGATCTTCGAGTCGGCGTCGGCGAAGACGTAGAGTTCACCGCCGCGGGCGCTCACCTCCTGCATGTTGCTCTTCAACTTTTCGAGGAGGCTGTCGTTCGGGGCGACCGTCACGACGGGCATCTCACGGTCCACGAGGGCGAGCGGGCCGTGCTTGAGTTCGCCCGCGGGATAGGCCTCGGCGTGGATGTAGGAGATCTCCTTGAGCTTGAGGGCGCCTTCGAGGGCGACCGGGTAGTGCATGCCGCGGCCCAGGAAGAGCGCGTGCTGCTTGCCTGCGAATCGGTGGGCCCAGTCGACGATCTCCTTCTCGAGCTTGAGCACGGAGCGGATGGCCCCCGGCAGGTGCGCCAGATGGGTGCGCTCGGCGATCTCGGTCTCCTTGTCGAGGCGGCCGTTCACCTTGGCGAGCGTGAGCGCGAGCAGATAAAGCGCGGTGAGCTGCGTGGTCAGGGCCTTCGTGGAGGCCACGCCGATCTCGACGCCGGCGCGCGTGATGTAGGCCATCTCGCTTTCATTGACCATCGCGGACGTGGGCACGTTGCAGATCGTGAGGGTCTTCTTCATGCCGAGCGTGTCGCGTGCGTGGCGCAGCGCGGCGAGCGTGTCGGCGGTCTCGCCCGACTGGGAGATCGTCACGACGAGCGTGTCCGGGGAGGGGACGCTCGCGCGGTAGCGGTATTCACTGGCGATCTCGACCTCGCAGGGGATCGCGGCGAGCTCCTCGATCCAGTACTTGGCCGTGAGCGCGGCGTAGTAGGAGGTGCCGCAGCCGAGCAGGAGCAACCGCTTCACGCCGGGGAAGACCGCCTCGGCCTTCTTGCCGAAGATCTCGGGGGTGAATTCGACGAGGCCCTCGAGCGTGTCCTCGACGGCGCGGGGCTGCTCGAAGATCTCCTTCTGCATGTAGTGGCGGTACGGCCCGAGTTCGACCGAACCCACGAAGGCGTGGACCTCGCGCACGGGACGGTCGGCCTCGATGAAGAGGGCGTCCTTCTGCTCGAAGACGCGCCAGGCGTCGGGCGTGAGGTCGACGACGTCGCCATCCTCGAGGTAGACGAAGTGTTCCGTCTCGCCGGCGAGCGCCACGGCGTCCGAGGCGATGTAGTTCTCGCCGCGGCCCAGGCCGAGCACCATCGGGGAGCCCTGGCGGGCGGCCACGAGGCGCCCCGGTTCACGGCTCGAGACGACGGCGATGGCGTAGCTGCCGCGCAGTTCGAGCGTGGTGCGTTCGACGGCCTTCAGGAGGTCGCCTTCGTAGTAGTGGTTGACCAGGTGGGCGATCACTTCGGTGTCGGTTTCGCTCTTGAAGACATAGCCGAGGCCCGTGAGGCGTTCGCGGAGTTCCTGGAAGTTCTCGATGATGCCGTTGTGGACGACCGCGATGTGGTCGCCCGAGAGCATCGGGTGGGCGTTGCACACCGTCGGGGCGCCGTGGGTCGCCCAGCGCGTGTGGGCGATGCCGGTGTCGCCTTCGAGGTGCTTTTCAGCGACCTGTTCCTCGAGCTCCTTGACGCGGGCCACGGAGCGCACGCTCTCGAGTCCCGAAGGGGTGACGGCCGCGATGCCGCAGGAGTCGTATCCGCGGTATTCAAGGCGGTGAAGGCCGGTCAGGAGGACCGGGAGCACGTTGCGTCGGGCGACGGCGGCGACAATTCCACACATGGTTGTTCTTCCTAAATCAGATGTTCTTCTTGACGGGGGCCTTCACGGGGCGCTTCCAGCCCTCCTTGACGACCTGCTTGCCCACGATCACCGTGAGCGCGTTGGCGGGGGCGTCCTTCCTCAGGGTGCCGCCCGCGCCGATGGTGGCCATCTCGCCCACCGTGACGGGGGCGACGAGCTTGACGCCCGAGCCGATGAAGGCGTCGTCACCGATCGTGGTGGTCCACTTGTTGGCGCCGTCGTAATTGCAGGTGATGACACCCGCGCCCACGTTGACGCGGCGTCCGATCACGGAGTCGCCCACGTACGTGAGATGGTTGATCTTGGTCTTCTCGCCGACCTCGCTCTTCTTCACCTCGACGAAGTTGCCGATGTGGTTGCCGCCCAGCAGGCGGGTCTTCGGACGCAGGCGCGAGAACGGGCCGATGCGGCATTCCGGACCCACGACGGCGTCGTCGACGTGCGTGTAGGCGAGGATCTCGGTGCCCTCGGCGACGTCGGCGTCGCGGATCACGCAGTACGGACCCACGGTGACACCGTCGGCGAGATGCACGCTGCCTTCGAAGACGCAGCCCACGTCGATGAAGACATCCGAGCCGCAGGTGAGTTCGCCCCTGACGTCGATCCTGTCCGGATCGGCGAGCGTGACGCCCTGTTCAAGGAGCGAGGCGGCGACGGCGCGCTGGTGGGTGCGCTCGAGCGCGGCGAGCTGGACCTTGGAGTTGACGCCCTCGACCTCGTAGAGGTGTTCCGGGCTCACGGTCAGGATCCTGACGCCGTCGCGCACAGCCAGGCCGATCACGTCGGTGAGGTAGTACTCGCCCTGGGCGTTCTCGTTCTTCAACTCGGAGAGCCATCCCTCGAGACGGGCCGTCGGGAAGCGCATGATGCCGGTGTTCACCTCGGTGATGCGGCGTTCGTCGTCCGTGGCGTCCTTCTCCTCGACGATCGAGACCACGCGGCCGTCCTGGCGGACGATGCGGCCGTAGCCCTTGGGGTTGTCGAGGCGGACGGTGACGATGACGAGGTCGTCGTCGCCGCCCTCGGTGGCGAGGGCCTTGAGCGTGGCGGGCTTCAGGAGCGGCACGTCGCCCAGGCAGACCACCGTGCGCGGGGCCTCCATGTCGAGGGCGTCCAAGGCGCACTTCAGGGCGTGCCCGGTGCCGAGCTGGGGCATCTGGGTGGCGAAGTGGAGTTCCGGACGATTTTCAAGACGTGCGCGCAGGACGTCGGCGCCGTGGCCGACGACCACGACCGGGCGGACTCCCTCGAGCGTGCCCACGCAGTCGAGCACGTGCTCGATCATGGGACGGCCGGCGAGCGGCTGGAGAACCTTCGGGAGCTTCGAGCGCATGCGCTTGCCCATGCCGGCGGCGAGAACGACGATATTCATCATGGTTTGACTGACCCTGATCCTTTTTTTTCGAATTGATTCGGGCGGGATTCCCCTCCGGGGCCCGCACATCGAGAAAACGGGCCGCTTCACCTGAAGGCGGCCCGTCTCTTCAAGAGTACCCTAGATTTTATCAAGACGCGGTGACAGCGTCAGCACGGATCGCCGGCTCGGGCGTGCTCATGCGCTGGGGCTTGAACGTGTCCACGGACGCGTCGCCGGCCTGTTCCTTCCACCAGGCGAGGTATTCGCGGTTGGCCTTGCACGGGGCGAGCGAGCCGATGAGCATGCCGACGCCGGCCATGATGAAGCCGCCCAGGACGTTGGGCATCACTTCACCGAGGGGCGTGAACGAGAGCACGGCCCACGTGACGGCCCCGAGACCCATCGACGTGAACACGCCGAGCCTCGTGGTGCGGCGCCAGTACAGACCGCACACGAGCGGCCAGAACGCGCCGATCACCGGGAACTGGTAGGCCATGGCGACCATGTCGTAGATGGCGGTCCCCTCGAAGTACAGGCTGTAGCTGAGGACCATCATCGCGAAGAAGAAGACCGTGCAACGCATGGCGCGGAGCATGTTGCGGTCGTTCAGGCGGATCACGTGCGAAAGGATGTTGCTCACGAACGAGGTCGACGGGGCGAGCATCGTCGCCGAAGCGGTCGACATGACGGCCGAGAGCACGGCGCCGAAGAAGACGACGCGCAGCCACATGGGCATGTAGTCCTTGACGAGCGTCGGCAGGAGGCGCTGCGGATCCGAACCGAGCATCTCACGGGCGGACTCGGGGATGATCAGAATGGCGGCGATGACGATCGCCATCGGGACGAAGGCGAAGAGGATGTACGTGCACCCGCCGATGATCGGGCCGGCCACGGCCGTCTGGACGTTCTTGGCGGACATGACGCGCTGGAAGACGTCCTGCTGCGGGATCGAGCCGATCATCATGGTGATGGCCGCCGAGATCCAGAACAGCCAGCCGCTCACGGTGTGTTCGGGGAGTGCGTGGAAGAGCTCGTGCTCGCGGGCGTAGCCCACGATGTTGTGGAAGCCCCCGGCGAGGTTCGAGGCGAACCAGAGCACGCCGAGCAGGCCGAAGATGATGATGATCATCTGCACGAAGTCGGTGACGGCCACCGACCACATGCCGCCGTACATCGTGTAGGCGAGCACCACGGTGGTGCCGATCACCATGCCGGTGCTCACGGAGATCCACCCTTCGGTGATCAGGTTGATGACGAGCCCGAGCGCGGCGACCTGCGCGCCCACCCACCCGAGGTAGGAGAGCACGATGAAGATGGTGCAGAGGACTTCGATGACCGGACCGTAGCGGCGGCGGTAGTAGTCGCCCAGGGTGAGGATGTTGAGCTTGTAGAGTCGCTGTGCGAAGAAGACGCCCACAAGAACGAGCGCCATGCCGGAACCGAAGGGTTCTTCGATGACGCCGGCGATTCCGCTCTCGATGAAGCGGCCGGGGAGACCGAGAATGGTTTCCGACCCGAACCAGGTCGCAAACGTTGCGGTGATGACCATGGGCAGGGGGAGGCTACGCCCTGCAAGCGCAAAATCTTTCGTACTGCTGACACGTGTGGCCGCGAACACGCCGATGGCGATCGTCAGCAACATGTAAAGCAATACAAAACCAATCAGCGTCATCTCACCTTTCCTTATAAAACGACGTTGAACGGAAACTCTTCTTAATGGCGCGAATTGTAGGGGCAATCACTCGCGGGGGAGACCCGCAGGTGAAAAAAATCCCTCCTCTATCGTCACAATCGAGCGATGTTTCATTTAAATCAAAAGACGGGGGATTTCATCCGACCTCCCCCGTCTGTACGAGCCGGAAACGGCCTCCGTCAGTTCGGAGCCGATTCGTTCTGCTTGATGCCCGAAAGGATCCAGCCTTCGTTCCCTTCAACGGGTTTTTCGAGGATCCAGAGCTCGTCGGCGGGTTCCTTCTCGCCGTTGACGACGATGTCGGAAGTGAAGCGCACGACAGCCACGTAGCGGTCGCCCTCAAGAGCGATCCCGAAAAGTTCATTCTTAAGGTTTTGAACCTCGATGTCAAACTTTTCGTTTCCGCGCTCGCGCAGCTGATGCGTGAGGGCGATGAAGATGTCGTTGCTCGTGAAGTCCGAGATGTCGATCACATTGCCTGAGGCCCAGGCCTTCTGCAGTTTCACGTAGTTCTCGGCGGCCACCTTCAGGAAGGCCTCGCGGTCGAAATCGGCGGGCGTGACGTCGGCGGCGCCGTCAGCGGCGGCCTGCGCGGCGGAGCCGCCCGTGAACTGGTCCATCACCGAGCCCGGACGGGCGCCGGCGGCGGAAGCCGACGGAGCGGCGGGTTCGACGGGTTCGGCGCGTCGTTCGAAGACGGGGGCCTCGGGTTCCTGCTGGGGAGCCCCGGCGGCGGGGTTCATCGAGGAGCGGCCCGCATTGCCGGCCGCGGCGGAGCGGCGGGCGAAGATCAGGCGCACGACGTAGAAGACGACGAGCGCGAGCAGGAGGCCGGTGATGAAGTTGGCCAGACCGGCGCCGCCCAGACCGAGCATGCTCAGGAGGGCGCTGATGCCGAGGCCGGCGGCGAGGCCGCCGAGGATCGACTTCATCATGGAGGGACGAGCGGCGGCGCCCGCGGCGTTGGTGGCCGCACCCGGACGGGCGGCGGCCTTGGGAGCCTGCGTGGCGGCCTTCGGGGCCGTGAATCCGGAGCCCATCGGGGCCTTCTGGACGAACGTCGGCGCGCTGCGGCCGAAACTCATGCCGCCGCCGAAGCGTCGGGCCGCGTCGGCTTCGAGCGACATGGTCGCGAGGCTCAGGCAGACGACGGCGATGGTGAGAAACTTCTTCATGTAATTCCTTCTCCTTGGGGTGGAATCAGGGTCGTAAAGACGACCGGGGCATTCCGTTTTCCTCCGGAATGCCCTTGTGTCATTCAGGCTTGCGGCCCGTGTGGAGCGCGCAGATGCCCCACGTAAGATTGTGCCATGTTACGTCCGCGAATCCCACCGACTTCATGATTCCGGCGAAGGTAGGTTGGTCGGGATGCATGCGGATGGATTCGGCGAGATACCTGTAGGACTCGGCATCCCCGGCGATGACGCCGCCGGCCCAGGGCATGAAATGGAACGAGTAAAAATCGTAAAAAAACTTTAACCAGGGCGAGCAGCGCGAGAATTCGAGAACGAACACGCGTCCGCCGGGCTTGAGCACGCGGAGCATTTCAGCGAGGGCGCGGTCCTTGTGCGTCATGTTGCGGATGCCGAAGGAAACCGTGATCGCGTCGAAGGAGGCGTCCTCGAAGGGGAGGTTCTCGGCGTCGGCCTCGACGACCGGACAGGGCAGGCCCGCCTCGGCGAGGCGGCGTTCGCCCACGGTGAGCATCTCGTGGTTGATGTCGGTGGCGACGACGTTGCCGGCGCCGACCTTGCGGGCCATCGCGATGGCGAGGTCGCACGTGCCGCTGGCGATGTCGAGCACCTTCATGCCCGGCTTCAAACCGATCGAGTTGATCGTGTAGCGCTTCCACCAGCGGTGCAGGCCGAAGCTCAGGAGGTCGTTGAGGACGTCGTACTTGGAGGCGACGGAGTCGAAGACCTCACGGACGTGGTCGGCCTTTTCGGATTCGTCCACCTGGGTGTAGCCGAAGTCGATCTTGTGTTCCGTGTTCTTGGCGTCCTTGGCGGGCGCGGCGCTAGGCTTGTTAGAGTCCATGTCGAAAATCGCGTTCTATGAGGTTCTGCTGAGGGGAGGGATTCTCAGGAATCCCGCATCCGGGCGCGACCTTCGGGCCTCCTCCTGGAGGTCCGGGCCTTCCCGCCGCGCAGGGTCGCGCGCAGCGGTCGCTCTTCTTATCTTTCAAACAAGAGGGAAAAGAAAAAACCCCGGGAACGACGTCGGCGAGCGCCTTCCGCCGGAACCCGCGGGCCTCTTGAATTGCGGGAAAAGCTTATCACAATCAAGCCCCCCGGGACGCCCTCAGACGCCCCCCGTTTTCCGGGAAAAACGGGATTCAAACGAGAACGGCCCCCCGGGGTGCCGGAGGCCCCGAAAGGGCTCCCCTCCCATAGAAAAAAAATAACGGCGGGCCCACGGGGATAGTCGTTTTTTCACACCCTGTCCTCCGTTCACGAAAATCCGCGGATCCGGGCGAGCGGGAGGCTGAAGCGCATGATCCAGAAAGAAAATCCTGCGCTCCGCCGGCGGCACGGGATCGGGGACCGGTCCCCCTCCCAGGAAACGCGGTTGAACGATGTTTTTGGCCTCCTCATCCATCTCAGGAGGCCATAAAACCACTGGGCAGCCCCATGCCACGCTGAACGGTCAATCCTCGGAACGCCTACTGCCAAAAGAAAATCCCGCACTGTTCTGAACAGCACGGGATTTGAGAAACTGGTCCCCTCGGTAGGAATCGAACCTGCAATTCAGCCTTCGGAGGGCCGCGTGATATCCATTTCACCACGAGGAGGGAAGAACCATTATACGTGAGTTCTCCCTCAAATACTCATGGGGTCCACCTCGAGCGCCCAGTCCACGGGGCCGCAGTGCTTGAACTCCTCGACCCACCGCCAGAGGAAGCCGTTGAGGTCGTTTCTGTTGTCCGCCTCGACGAGGAGCTGCGCGCGTTCGCGCCCCTGGAGCCTCACCATGAGCATCGGAACGGCGTCGTAGAGCCTCGTCGTGCCCGAGAGGAGCGGTTCGCCCCGCTCGATGGCGTTCCTCAGGAAGTAGAGGGCCTCCTCGAGCGTGTCCGCGCTCGCCGTGAGGAGCGCCTGGTGCACGAAGGGAGGCGCCCAGTTCTCCTTCCTCTCGGCCATGAGGTCGTTGGCGAAGCGTTCGTAGTCCTGGGCGGCCAGGTGTTCGAAGAAGACGTCGGTCGGATAGCGGGTCTGAACGATCACCCGCCCCCTCTCAGAGCGGCGTCCGGCGCGGCCGGAGACCTGCATGAGCGTCGAGAAGAGGTGTTCGCGGGCCCGCATGTCCGGGCTCAGGAGCTGGGCGTCGGTCTGGAGGATCACGACGAGGCCGACGTTGTCGAAGTCGTGCCCCTTGGCGATCATCTGGGTGCCGACGAGGATGTCCACCTCGCCGTTGTGGACGCGGGCGAAGGCCTGCTCGGCCTTCTTCTTGCCCGTGACGGCGTCGCGGTCGATACGCATCACGGTGCGCCCCGGGAAGAGCTCCTCGAGCTCCTCCTCGATCCTTTCGGTGCCGCGCCCCTTGGGCAGGACGTCGACGTTGCCGCAGTTCGGGCAGGCCTTCGGAACGGGCGTCGAGGTGCCGCAGTGGTGGCAGATCATCCGGCCCATCGACTTGTGGAAGACCGGGAAGGTCGAGCAGTGCTCGCAGGTGCACACCCAGCCGCAGGACGGACAGGCCACCGAGGTGGAGTAGCCGCGTCGGTTGAGGAAGACGAGGACCTGGCGTCCCTGCTGGAGCGTCTTGTCGATCTCGACGAGGGTCATCTCCGAGAGGCAGCCCTTCTCATGGAACTTCGGCTCGGGAAAGAGCTCGAGCGTGGGGAGGTGCGACTCCGCCACGGCGCGGTTCTTCAGGTCGAGGCGCCGGTAGGCGCCGGAGGCGGCGTTCGCCCAGGTCTCAAGGCTCGGCGTGGCGGATCCGAGGACCACCGGGCAGCGGTTCCTCTGGCCGCGGAGCACGGCGAGGTCGCGCGCGGAGAAGCGCGCGCCGTCGTTGGCCTTGAAGCTCGTGTCGTGCTCCTCGTCGACGATCACGAGGGAGAGCTTCTTGAACGAGGTGAAGATCGAGAGGCGCGTGCCCACGACGATCCTCGCGCGGCCCTCGTGGGCGGCAAGCCAGGCCCCGGCGCGTGCGCCGTCGGCGAGTTCGGAGTGAAGGGAGACGGTCTCCACCCCGGGGAAACGGGCCCGGACGCGGGCCTCGAGCTGCGGGGTGAGGTTGATTTCAGGGACGAGGAGCAGGACCTGGGTCTCGGGGTCGCGCGCGAGGGCCTCCTCCATGAGGCGCAGGTACACCTCTGTCTTCCCGGAACCGGTGACGCCGAAGAGGACCGACGTGGTGAAGCCCGCATCGAAGTCGACGGCTTCGAAGGCGGCCTGCTGTTCGGGCGTGAGCCGCGGGGGTTCGGAGGGTTCGACGGGCGTGCGCTCGACGGGCGCGCGCATGCGCTTGAAGCGCTTCTCCTGGGTGGCCGAGGGCTTCGCCTTGAGCCAGTTCGGGATGGCGCTCATCGCCACCTCGCCCCAGCCTCGCACGTAGTACTGGGCCGTGAAGCGGGTGAGTCCGAGCCATTCGCGTCCGAGCGGGGGCATGTCCTTGAGCACGGCGAGGATCGAGCGCAGGCGCCCCTTCGTGAAGGCGGACTCGTCGCCGATCGAGACGACGATGCCCACGCACTTCCTCGTGCGCACCATGACGACGACGCGGTCGCCGGGGGCGACGAGCATGTCCTCCGGAATACGGTAGTCGAGGCATCCCATCCCGGGGACGTCGACGATGACCTTAGCGATCTGCAAGGCGTTGTTTCCGGACACGGCGTTTCCTTTTAAAAGTGCTCAGGGTTGTGAATAACTTTGTGGATTACTTGGAACTCAATAAGAGAAAACCATAGTTTTCTTTTACTTGACAAGTGCTTCCGTTTCGAAAGCCAGGTTTTCGAGCCCCTACTGCACAGGGGTTCAGAGACAATTAAAGCTTTCGGGCTGTCACACCCGAAAGCTTATCGCATTCAATCACGACGGGTCCGAAGACCTGTGCATAACTTGAATTCCATCAGGCCTCTTCGTGGAGGTGACGCGAGTATTCGTGCACTTCGTCGACGAGGATCTGGACGTTCTCCACGGGGGTGAACTGGTTGATGCCGTGGCCGAGGTTGAAGACGTGGCCGCCCTTGCCGACGGGACCGTAGCCGTCGAGGACGCGGCGGGCTTCGCGGCGGATCGTCTCCTCGTTGCCGAAGAGCACGAACGGGTCGAGGTTGCCCTGAAGGGCGACCGAGTCGCCGACCTCGCGGCGGGCGCGGGCCATGTTGACGGTCCAGTCCAGACCGACCGCGGAGCAGCCGATGCCGGCGATCTCGCGGATCCACTCGCCGCCGTTCTTGGTGAAGACGATCGAGGGGATGGTCTCGCCGTCGTGAACCTTGATGAGGCCGTCGACGACCTTCTTGGTGTAGGCGAGCGAGAAGCGCTGGAAATCGTTGTCGGCGAGCATGCCGCCCCACGTGTCGAAGATCTGCACGGCCTGGGCGCCCGCTTCGATCTGGGCGTTCAGGTAGCGGGTGACGGCGCGGGCGTTCACGTCGAGGATCTTCTCGAAGAGGTCAGGGCGCGTGTACATCATCGTCTTGACGGTGCGGAAGTCGCGGCTGCCGCGGCCCTCGACCATGTAGCAGGCCAGGGTGAACGGGGAGCCCGAGAAGCCGATGAGCGGGACGCGGCCGTCAAGGGCCTTCCTGATGCTCGAAACGGCGTCGACGACGTAGCGGAGTTCTTCATGGGGATCCGGGACGAAGAGCGCCTCGACGGCCTCCTCGCTCTGGACGGGCTTGGCGAAGACGGGACCCTGGCCGGTCACGAACGAGAGGCCCAGGCCCATCGCATCGGGAACCGTGAGGATGTCCGAGAAGAGGATCGCGGCGTCCAGGCCGAAGCGGTCGATCGGCTGGAGGGTCACTTCCGTGGCGTATTCAGGACTCTTGGCGAGGTCCATGAAGCTCCCGGCCTTGGCCCGGCTGGCGCGGTACTCTTCGAGATAACGCCCGGCCTGGCGCATGAGCCAGACGGGGGTGAAATCAGTCTTCTTTCTTTCAAGAGCACGCAAAAAGGTATCGTTGGCTGGTTTCATGAAGCTCTCCATTCAGAGTCGGTATGTGTGGGGCTTTGAGGAATTCCGGTTGGCGCGGACGTTCCATACGGCGACGGCCCTTCCGCGCAGGGCGAAAAGGCCATCGGGGTTGTTCCGCGGAGATTCTCTCGTTATTGCGGAACAGTTTAATCGAGCATCCCTAAATGAAACTTAACGGACGATCAGGACGGGACGGTCGGCCTGGTGCAGGACCTTCTGGGTTTCGCTGCCCAGGAGGAAGGAGCCGATCGTGCCGAGGCCGCGGCTCGCCATGACGATGAACTTCACGTCGTGGTCGCGCGCGCAGCGCAGGACGGCCTTGGAGACCGCGTCCGAGTGGACGACCTCGACCTCGCAGGGCACGTGCTTTTCCTTGGCCTTGCGTTCGATCACGGCCAGGTGCTCGCGCACGCAGGGTTCCTCGTGTTCGGGCACGCCCTCGATCTTGTCGACCACGCAGGTCATGCCGACGAGTTCGGCGCCGAGTTTCTGAGCCAGTTCGACGGCGGTGTCGATCGCCTTGTCGCTCAAGGGGGAGCCATCGGTCGAGACCATGATTTTTGCAACGCCCATACGTTTCTCCTTGTATTGATTCTGATTGTTCACGTCGGCGGAATCCACCGCCGTAGAGGGCCGGGGAACCGCATCGGTGTCCCGCGGAGGCGCGTTCCAGGTGGAAAAGAGGTGCGCCGGACGGCCCGGGAGGGACGTCCCTGAAACTATCGTACTCTTTATTCGGACGACGGGGGTAAAAAAAGGCGATGCCGGGGGCATCGCCTTTTTCATTGCTCACGTCAAATCAGCGGTTCTGACGAATCTTCTTGATCACGGCGAGCTGAGCAGCCAGCGTGGCGATCTCAGCTTCAACCTTGGCCAGTTCGATATCGCCCTCGACCTTGCCCAGCTGGGCCTTGGCCTCTTCAAGAGCGCGAGTCGTGCGGGCTTCGTCCAGGTCCTTGCTGCGGACGGCGGTGTCGGCGAGGACCGTCACGACCGTCGGCTGGACTTCAAGCACGCCGCCGGCGACGAAGATCTGTTCGACTTCGTTCTGTCCGGGGACGTGGATGCGAACCATACCGGGACGAATCAAGGTAATCAAGGGTTCATGCCCAGGCAGAATACCCAATTCGCCAGACGTACCGGGCAGCGACACGAGTTCAGCGTCTCCAGAGAAGATGGACTCTTCAGCGCTAACGACGCGGACCTTAATAGTTGCCATTTTGTTGCTCCGTTTGTCAGGCGCCTGTACACCGCGCGCCCTGGCGGGCGCGTGGTGCAGCAAGCATTACTTGAGTTTCTTGGCCTTTTCGAAGGCTTCGTCGATCGTGCCGACCATGTAGAAAGCCTGTTCGGGCAGTTCGTCGCAGCCGCCTTCGACGATCATCTTGAAACCACGGATGGTTTCCTTGAGAGGAACGTACTTGCCGGGAGCGCCGGTGAACACCTCAGCCACGTGGAACGGCTGGGAGAGGAAGTTCTGAATCTTACGAGCGCGCATGACGGTGTTCTTGTCCTCGGGGGCAAGTTCGTCCATGCCGAGAATCGCGATGATGTCGCGGAGTTCCTTGTAGCGCTGCAGGGTTTCCTGAACCTGGCGGGCCACCGTGTAGTGTTCCTCACCGATGATGTTCGGGTCGACCTGACGGGAGGTCGAGTCGAGCGGGTCGACGGCCGGGTAGATACCCAGGGCGGCGATGTCACGCGACAGAACGATCGTGGCGTCCAAGTGGCCGAAGGTGGTGGCCGGGGACGGGTCGGTCAAGTCGTCGGCAGGGACGTACACGGCCTGGATCGAGGTGATGGAGCCGGTCTTCGTGGAAGCAATGCGTTCCTGAAGCTTACCCATTTCCTCAGCCAGGGTCGGCTGGTAACCCACGGCGGACGGCATACGGCCGAGAAGGGCCGAGACTTCCGTACCAGCGAGGGTGTAACGGTAGATGTTGTCGACGAACAGCAGGATGTCGCGGCCTTCGTCACGGAAGGCTTCGGCCATCGTAAGACCCGTAAGGGCCACACGGAGACGGTTTCCCGGAGGTTCGTTCATCTGACCGAAGACCATGGCGACCTTGTCCAGAACCTTGGAGTCGCCCATTTCATGGTAGAAGTCGTTGCCTTCACGGGTGCGTTCACCGACGCCGGCGAACACGGAGTAACCGCCGTACTGCTTGGCGATGTTGTTGATGAGTTCCATCATGTTGACGGTCTTGCCGACACCGGCGCCGCCGAACAGACCGACCTTACCACCCTTGGCGAACGGGCAGATCAGGTCGATGACCTTGATGCCGGTTTCCAGGAGGTCGACGGACGGGGAGAGCTCGTCGAACTTCGGGGCTTCGCGGTGGATTTCGCGGAGCTCGTCGGAGCCGATTTCGCCGCAGTCGTCGATAGGACGGCCGAGCACGTCCATGATGCGGCCCAGCGTCTTGGGGCCGACCGGCACGGAGATGCCGTGACCGGTGCTCTTGACCTTCATGCCGCGCTGCAGACCTTCGGAGGAGCCCATCGCAATGGTACGGACCACGCCGTCGCCCAATTGCTGCTGAACTTCAAAGGTGAGGCCGGCTTCGGCCAGGGTGTTGCTTTCGTCCTTTTCAAGGATGAGAGCGTCGTAGACCTTAGGCATGGCGTCACGCGGGAACTCGATGTCCACCACGGCGCCGATGACCTGAACGATTTGTCCGATACTCATGGGTTTTTTCCTCAGTTATCGATACGTAATTAAGACACGGCGGCGGCACCACCGACGATTTCGGTGATTTCCTTCGTAATGCCGGCCTGACGAGTCTTGTTATAGACAAGCTGGAGCTCGTCGATGAGCTTCTTGGCGTTGTCCGATGCAGCCTTCATGGCGACCATGCGGGCGCTCTGCTCGGAGGCGATGTTTTCGGCGACAGCCTGGTAAACAAGACCTTCGATGTAGCGCTTGAGCACTTCCTCGAGAACCGTAACGGCGTCGGGCTCGTAGAGGTAATCCCACGAGTGCTTGCGTTCGGGTTCATCGGAGTTGTCGCTGGTGGCCAACCCTTCTTCGGTGAGCGGAAGAATCTGTTCGACGACAGGTTCCTGCTTCATAGCGTTAACGAAGCGCGAGTAGGCCAGGTAAACGCGGTCCAGCTTCCCTTCCTTGTAGGCTTCGATCTGCGCGTTGACGGCGCCGAGAAGCATTTCAAGCTGGGGACGATCGCCGAGTTGGACAACACGACTGACCACTGGCACGTTCAGGCGCTTCAGGAAGCCCAGACCCTTGTTACCAATCGCGGTGGCCTCGAGCTTGAGACCCTCGTCCGTCCATTCCTTGATCTTCTGCAAGACCAGGCGCTGGATGTTGGTGTTCAACGGACCGGCGAGGCCCTTGTCGGTCGAGACCATGATGAGGCCGACCTTCTTGGAACCTTCCTGGAGCGTCAGGAACGGATGCTTGTACTCGGAGTTGGCCTGAGCCAGGTGAGCACAGATCGCACGGATCTGATCGCCGTAGGGGCGAACGGAGAACATCCGGTCCTGAGCCTTACGCATCTTCGAGGCCGCCACCATTTCCATCGCTTTGGTGATCTTACGCGTGTTTTGCACGCTCTTGATCTTTCCGCGAATTTCCTTAGTACTAGGCATAGGTTTTGGATCCTCTTGGATTCGTTAACGATTAGAAAGCACCGCTCTTCTTGAACGATTCGATGGCGCCCTTCAGGGTGGCTTCGTCTTCCTTGACGAGTTCCTTCTTGGCTTCGATCGAGTCGATCAGTTCGGGGTGATGCATCTTGATGTATTCGCGCATGCCGCGTTCGACACGGAGGGCATCGGCGACGGCGACGTCGTCGAAGGCACCCATGTTCACGGCGTAGAGCACGAGGGCTTCTTCCCAGACCTGGAGAGGCTGGTACTGAGGCTGCTTCATGAGTTCGGTCACCACCTTGCCGCGTTCAAGCTGCTTGCGGGTCACTTCGTCCAAGTCGGAGGCGAACTGAGCGAAAGCGGCGAGTTCACGGTACTGGGCCAGAGCAAGACGGACACCGCCGCCGAGCTTCTTGATGATCTTCGTCTGGGCGGCGCCACCGACGCGGGAAACCGAAATACCCGGGTTGATAGCGGGGCGGATACCAGCGTTGAAGAGGTCCGTTTCCAGGAAGATCTGGCCGTCGGTAATCGAAATGACGTTCGTCGGAACGAACGCGGTCACGTCGCCGGCCTGGGTTTCAATGATCGGCAGAGCGGTCATCGAGCCCGTGCGGCCCTTGACGGCACCCTTGGTGAAGCGTTCCACGTAGTCCGCGTTGACGCGGGCAGCGCGTTCAAGCAGACGGGAGTGGAGGTAGAACACGTCACCAGGGTAGGCTTCACGTCCCGGCGGACGACGAAGCAGAAGGGAGATCTGACGATAAGCCCAAGCCTGCTTGGTCAAGTCGTCATAAACAATGAGGGAGTCCTGGCCGCGGTCGCGGAAGTACTCGCCCATCGTGGCGCCGGCGTAAGGAGCGATGTACTGCATCGCGGCGGATTCAGAGGCCGTGGCGGCGACGATGATGGTGTAGTCCATGGCACCGTGCTGCTCGAGCTTGCGAACGACGTTCGCAATCGTGGAGGCCTTCTGACCGATAGCCACGTAAACGCAGATCAGGTCCTTGCCCTTCTGGTTGATGATGGTGTCGATGGCGATGGCGGTCTTGCCGGTCTGGCGGTCGCCAATGATCAGTTCACGCTGGCCGCGGCCGATCGGGATCATGGAGTCGATGGACTTCATGCCGGTCTGGACAGGCTGCGAGACGGACTGGCGGTCGATCACGCCGGGAGCCACCTTCTCGACAACGTCGAATTCCTTGGCTTCAATCGGGCCCTTGCCGTCGATCGGCTGACCGAGGGCGTTCACGACGCGGCCGATCAGTTCCGGACCAACCGGGACCTGGAGGATGCGGCCCGTCGTCTTGACGATGTCGCCTTCCGTGATGTGCTCGTAGGAGCCGAGAATCACGGCGCCGACGGAGTCACGTTCGAGGTTGAGAGCCAAACCATAGGTGTTGTTGGGAAATTCCAACATTTCGCCCTGCATCACGTCGCTAAGACCGTGAACACGGCAGATACCGTCCGTAACGGAAACGACGGTACCTTGAGTGCGAAGATCAGCGGAAACGCCGAGGCCTTCGATACGCTTCTTCAGCAGTTCGCTGATTTCACTAGGATTGAGTTGCATCTTACTGCTCCGAATTCTTTAAGCGGTGAGCGTCGTCTTCATCTGGGCAAGACGAGAACGAATGGACGCGTCCAAAAGTTGATCCCCGACGCGAACAGTCAAACCGCCGATGAGTGCCGGGTTGACCGACACGATGGGCTTAAGCTGAAGTCCAGGGAACTTTTGTGAAAGGGAGACCATCAAGCTATCGAGTTGTTCTTGAGTCAATTCGAAAGCCGTCTCAACGTAGGCGTCGGCGACGCCTTCGGACGCATTTTTCAATTCACGGAATTGCCTGGCGATTTCCGACAAAGCATCCAGACGACCGTTTTCGATGATCACGCTCAAAAGCTTGGTAACCTCATCAGTAAAGGCCACTTCGCAAGATTTCGCGATCAAGGCAAAAAGTTGATCGTCAGTCAGCCTGGGATCGCCGACCAATTTAGCGACTTGAGGATCACGAGAAATCAATGCAAGTACATCGAGAGACTCGAGAGCCTTCGCCATATCTTCAGCGCCGGCATTACGGTCTTTAAGAGCCTGCATGAGGCCGTGAGCGTAAGGGCGCGCAATCGTCGAAAGTTCAGCCATGGTTAGAGCTTCGCCTTCAGTTGTTCAAGCATCTGAGCATGAACAGACTTATCTACTTCGCGGGCAAGAATCTGCTCGGCACCGGCAACGGCGAGTTCGGCCACGTCCTTGCGGAGGGCTTCGCGGGCGTTCTGGATTTCCTGGGCAGCTTCAGCGCGAGCGTTAACAAGAATACGATCTGCGTCGACCTGAGCCTGGGCTTTCGCTTCATCGATGATCGCCTGGGCGCGCTTTTCGCCGGCGGCGATGATCGTGGAAGCCTGGGAACGAGCGTCGGCTTCAATAGCCTTGCCCTGTTCCGTAGCAAGAGCCAAAGCCTTCTCACCGCGGTTGGCAGCAACAAGACCATCAGCAATCTTCTTTTGGCGCTCTTCGATCGCGCGGATCAAAGGCGGCCAGATGAACTTCATCGTGATTAAGGCACCGATGAAGAACACGAGCATCTGAATAAACAGAGAGGCGTTAATGTTCATTGTTGAACCCCATTACGCCGATGGCTGCCTTTTCGCATTGGGAAAAGGCGGCACCATCGGCTTCGTCATTGAAAGAGAGACGTTCTAATTTCAACTGCCTGGAATTAGGCGAAGGGGTTGGCAAAGGCGAACATCATGGCGATACCGACACCGATAAGGAAGGCGGCGTCGATAAGACCGGCGAGGAGGAACATCTTCGTCTGGAGGGGTTCCATGAGCTCAGGCTGACGAGCGGAGGACTCGAGGTACTTCGAACCCATGATGGCGATACCGAGGCAAGCACCGAGGGCACCGAGAGCGATAATGAGGCCGCAAGCGAGAGCGACGAAAGCGACGTTAGTCATTTTTGAAAAACTCCTTAATTCCAAAAAACAGGGAGTAAGAGAAGGAAAGAAAAAATTTGCTGGTTAGTGGCTGTTGCTGACCTGCCCGATGTAGACCATGGTCAACATCGTGAAGATGAATGCCTGCAACAGAACAATCAGCACGTGGAAAATCCACCACATCAAGCCGCCAATGACTTGACCGATGCCCGCGCCGACAGCCCCGACAGGGCCAAGTTCAAGCATGAACCCGCCGAGAAGCGCAAGCAGGAAGAACAAAAGTTCACCCGCGTACATGTTGCCGAAGAGTCGCATCCCGAGGGAGACGAACTTGGCGAGGTACTCGATGATGTTCAACAGGAAGTTGAACGCCCAGAGAGCCGGATGGGAGCCGAACGGGTGCGTGAAGAGGGACTTCACGTAGCCGCCGACGCCGTTGGTCTTGATACCGAAGTAGAAGAGCAACAGCAACACGCCGAGCGACATGCCGAGCGAACCGTTGAGGTCAGCCGTGGGCAGGGGGCGCAGGTGTTCGAGTCCGACAGCACCGGCCATCACAGGGAAAAGATCAACCGGAATCAAGTCGATGGCGTTCATCAACGTGACCCAGCAGAAAACGGTCAAAGCGAGCGGAGCGACATAGGAGACGTCGCCATGCACGATGGTCTTGGCCTGGTTGTTGACCCAGCCAACGAGCATTTCGACGGCGCACTGCCACTTGCCGGGCACGCCCGGGGTGGCCTTCTTCGCAGCCGCACGCAACACATACAACGCCACCGCCAACATCAGAATCGAGAAGAAGATGGTGTCGTAGTTGATAACCGAGAAGTCAACAATCCCGTCCATCTTTCCGGAGGAAAGATGGGCCATGTGATGTTGAATGTATTGTGTCGCGGAAATAGGTCCGTCTTGAGACATGGAACCGATCCTCTCAGTTTCTCTTGAACAGAACGATGAAATAACTATTGGCCACGGCCACCAAGGTGATGATGAACCACAGCCACCGGAGATTTTCGTAGTATCCGACGATCAGGATCATTGCGATCAGAACCATCAGAATCTTGACGCACTCACCGACCAGGACCGCGTACGGACCGAGTCGTCGGCGAAGGGGATTATCTTTCAGAAGGATGAATGCCGCGACCAGAGCGGTGGGTACGACATAGGCCGCACCCGTCAACACGACTGTCCAAACGCCGTCCCACCCTACGAAAAAAGCGGAACAAACGCTCAGAAGCAAAATAATAACCACTTGCGCCACAAAGGCACGGATTATATCAGAGACAGCTAGCATACTACTCGCCATATGCCTGCTTTTCCAATGCAAGCATTTTATTTTTTCAAAACTACCCCGACAATTCCCCAAGTTGCCCATATGGCATACTACTTAAGGGTTAGTGCCCGATAACCTACATCTATGAAAAAGAGGCCGTTCGATTCGAACATCTATTGTCGGGGGCGACCCTCAGCGCTGGATGTGCTCGACGATTCCCTGGAGCTGCTCGAGGTTGGCGAATTCAATGACGATCCGTCCGCGGCCCTTCTTGTTGGCCTTGAGCTTGACCACCGCGCCGAGCGTGTCGGCGAGGGATTCCTCGAGCTTCAGGTCGTCCCGGGTCTTGATGACGACCTGCTTCTTGGCAGGTTCGCCTTCGACCGCTCGGCGCACGAGCTCCTCGGTCTGACGAACGGAGAGGCCCTTGAGGAGGACCTCCTTGGCGAGTTCGACCTGACGGGCCCCCTTGCCGCCGAGAAGCGCCCTGGCGTGCCCCATGGAGAGCTCGCCGCGCTCGACCATGGCCTTCACCTCGTCGGTGAGCTCGAGGAGCCTGAGCGCGTTCGTGGTGGCCGTGCGTGAACGTCCGAGGGCGCGCGCGGCTTCCTCGTGAGTGTACTCGAACTCGTGGATGAGGCGCTCGATGCCGAGGGCCTCCTCGATCGGGTTGAGGTCCTCGCGCTGGAGGTTCTCGATCAGGGCGACGGCGAGCGTCTTCTTGTCGTCGAAGTCCTTGACGATGACGGTGACCTTGTCCCAGCCGAGCTTCCTGACGGCGCGCCAGCGGCGTTCGCCGGCGATGATCTCGAAGCCGCCGTCGCGGTTGTCGGGACGCACGATGATCGGGCTGATCAGGCCCTGTTCACGGATCGATCCGGCGAGTTCGGCGAGCTGTTCGTCCTCGATCGTGCGCCGGGGCTGGAAGCGGCCCGGATGGAGTTCGCCGACGCCGACCTCCCTGAGGTCCTCGGTGAGCGCGTCGAATGAGATGCTCTCGTCGTCTGCGAACAGGGCGTCCAGACCCCGTCCCAATCCCCTGGGTTTCACGTTTTTCTTCGCCATTTCTTTCCTTGTGTTCTATCAATCTCCCGGTGCCGTCGCGGACGGCCCGCCGTTTCAGCGCCCCATGCGCTCGAGCATCTCGCGGCCAGCGGCCATATAGGCCTGGGCGCCCTTGCTCGACTTGTCGTAGACGACGCCCGGGAGCCCGTAGCTCGGGGCCTCCGCGAGGCGCACGTTCCTCGGGATGACCGTCTCGAAGACGTTGTCGCCGAAGTGCAGACTGAGCTGCTCGCTCACCTGCTGCTGGAGCGTGATGCGCGGATCGAACATCACGCGCAGGATCATCATCAGGTTGAGGTCCCGGTTCTTCTCGGTCCTCACGCGCTTGACGGTGCGCACGAGGTCGCTCAGGCCCTCGAGCGCGTAGTACTCGCACTGCATCGGGATGAGGACCCCGGTGGCCAGGCAGAGCGCGTTCAAAGTGAGCATCGAGAGCGACGGGGGGCAGTCGATCAGGACGAAGTCGTACTGCCCGAGCCTCGGTTCGACACCGATCTTCAGGCGGTTGTCGCGGTGGCTGAGCTCGACGAGCTCCACCTCGGCACCCGCGAGGTCACGGTTCGATGGGAGCACGTCGAAGCCGCCCCTTTCGGAGCGCACGACGCACTCGTCGAACCCCTTGGCGCCGAGCAGCAGGTCGTAGACCGACGCCGGCAATTCGTGCTTGTCCACCCCGCACCCCATGGTGCCGTTGCCCTGGGGGTCCAGGTCGATGAACAAGACGCGTTGGTTGAGCTTCGCCAATGCCGCGGCGAGATTCACCGCGCTGGTGGTCTTTCCCACCCCTCCTTTTTGATTGGCAACGCAGAAGATATGAGTCATAAGGCTCCTGTCCTTTTCGGTCGGTCACCTCTTAGGTCAATGGATGACGGCCAGTTTGGTCTGTAAATTGATCCACAACTCCGAGAACCCCGCCCACGCGATCGACACGCCCAGGCAGATCAGGATGAACGCCAGGAGTCGTGCGAGGGCGTCGGCGCCCGCCGCACCGACCGCATGGTTGACGCGGTCGCTGTAGCGGTAGCACAGCCAGATCACGATGACGGTCGCGAGCGTCGCGGCGAGCACGCCGGCGACGTGTCCCGTGTCGCGCGGAAGGCTCGTGCCGAGCGCGACGGAGACGGCGATCCCGCCCGGGCCGGTGGTCAGCGGCAGGGTGAACGGGTAGAAGGCCATCGACTTGAGCTTGGCGCGCGAGAGGGACGGAACCTCGGTGGGCGTGTCCTCGTGGGAGGGCGCGTTCAGGGCGGTCCAGCCGGCCATGAAGAGCACGGCGCCGCCGGCGACGCGCAGCGCCCCCACGGAGATGCCGAAGAAGTTGAGGATCAGGTGTCCCACGCTCAGGCAAACCAGGAGGATGATGAGCGAGTACACCGCGATGCGGTTGGCCACGAAGCGTCGGTCGTCGGCGCTCAGGTTGCTCGACATCGTGCAGAAGAACATGGCTCCGCTGAACGGGTTGATGACGGGCAGGAGCGTCGAGAACGCCAGGACGAAGGTGCTGATGAAGGCGCTGAACATGGTCTCACTCCTCGTCGGTAGGCTTGCTCATGACGACGAGGTGGCGTTCCTCGGCAAGATGGGGCACGCGCATCGGAACGACTTCGCGGAGCACGGCCACGGCGGGGTCGAGCCCGGCGATCTCGGCCTCCGGATACTCACCCTTCATGGCGAGCCAGAGTCCGTCCGGGGCGAGCGCCCCCTGCGTCCAGTCGGTGAAGTTCCTCAGGCTCGCGAAAGCTCTCGATGTCACTACATCATAACTAGAATGGATGGTTTCCACACGCTTGTGCATCGCGCGGAAGTTCCTGAGCCCCAGTTCAATGCCGACCTGGGTGAGGAACGCGGTCTTCTTGGAGACCGCGTCGACGGCGTGGATCTTCACGTCGGGGTGGAAGATCGCCATCGGGATGACGGGGAGTCCGCCGCCGCTCCCCACGTCGAGGATGGTGCGGGCTCCCGGGGCGTAATGGTCCAGGAGCGGCAGGAGCGCGGCCGAATCCAGGAGGTGGTGCGTGATGATCTCGTGGGGGTTGTCCACCGAAGTGAGGTTGAAGACCTTGTTCCACTTCGCGAGCAGCCCCGCGTAGGCCGTCAGCTTGCCGACGACCTCGTCGCCGGCCGGGAGCCCGAGTTCCTCGAGTCCCTCGACCAGCAGCGCCCTGTTCTTATCATCCATGTTCATGTCCGCCCTTCTTCCAATAGTATTTACGCTTCAGATAAACCAACAGCAACGAGATCGCGGCGGGGGTGACGCCGGAGATGCGCGATGCCTGACCGACCGTCTGCGGTGCGATCTTGTTCAATTTTTGACGAACCTCGATGCTTAATCCGGGAACGTCGTCGAAATTCATGCCTTCCGGGATCCTCGTCGTCTCGTTGGCCTTGGCCTTCTCGATCTCGCCCTTCTGGCGGGAGATGTAGCCGTCGTACTTGACGTCGATCTCGACCTGTTCGCGGACCTCCGGGGAGAGCTCCCCGAGTTCGACCACGGCGGCGCCCTCCTTGGTGCGGAGCGCTTCGAGGTCGGCGAGGCGCACGTTCGGACGCGACAGGAGCGACTTCAGGCTGTACTCCCTCGTCATCGGGGAGCCGAGGACCTCCTCGACATGACCCTCGTTGAAGAGGTTCGGATTGACCCAGGTACCGTTGAGCCCGGCCTTGGCCTTCTCGACGGCCTCGCACTTGGCCTGGTAGTAGGCCCAGCGCTCATCATCGACGAGGCCCATTTCACGGGCGGTCTCGGTGAGGCGTCGGTCGGCGTTGTCCTCGCGCAGCGAGAGACGGTACTCCGCCCGGCTCGTGAACATGCGGTAGGGTTCGTTGACGCCGCGGGTGGTGAGGTCGTCGACCATGACGCCCAGGTAGGCCTGGTCGCGGCGGGGCACCCAGCCTTCTTCGCCGCGCACGTGGCGGGCGGCGTTGATGCCGGCGAGAAGCCCCTGTGCGGCGGCCTCCTCGTAACCGGTGGTGCCGTTGATCTGACCCGCGAAGAACAACCCTTCGATCTGCTTGGTCTCGAGCGTGGGCTTGAGTTCCCTGGGGTCGTAATAATCATATTCAATCGCATAGCCCGGACGCAGTAAATGGGCGTTTTCCAGACCAGGCATCATGTGGACCATGCGAATCTGCACGTCAAAGGGGAGGCTCGTCGAGATTCCGTTGGGGTAGTACTCGTTCACCGAGAGGCCCTCGGGCTCGAGGAAGACCTGATGGCTGTCCTTGTCGGCGAAGCGCTTGACCTTGTCCTCGATCGAGGGGCAGTAGCGCGGGCCGACGCCGTGGATGATGCCCGTGTACATGGGCGAGCGGTCCAGGTTGGCGAGGATCAGGTCGTGCATCTGCTGGTTGGTGCGCGTGATCCAGCAGGGGCGCTGTTCAGGATGCTCGGGCGCGGGCTTCAGAAGCGAGAAGGAGGGGACCGGATCGAGGTCGCCCCACTGTTCCTGACACTTCGAGAAGTCGATCGAACGGCCGTCGATGCGGGCCGGGGTGCCGGTCTTCAGACGGCCCTGCGGGAGCTTGAGCTCCTTGAGGCGCTCGGCGAGGCGGATGCTCGAGGGGTCGCCCACGCGGCCGGCCGAATAATGCTCGAGGCCGATGTGGACCATGCCGTTGAGGAAGGTGCCCGCGCAGAGCACGGCGGCCTTCGTCCTGAAGGTGATGCCCGTCTGGGTCACCACGCCGGTGATGCGTCCGTTCTCGACGACGACGTCGTCGACGGCCTGCTGGAAGAGCCAGAGGTGGGGCTGGTTCTCGATCCTCACGCGCATCGCGCGGCGGTAGAGCTGACGGTCGATCTGCGCACGGGTGGCCCTCACGGCCGGACCCTTGGAGCTGTTGAGGATGCGGAACTGGATGCCCGCCTCGTCGGTGACCACGCCCATCAGGCCGCCCATGGCGTCGAGCTCCTTGACGAGGTGGCCCTTGCCGATGCCGCCGATCGAGGGGTTGCACGAGAGCTGCCCGATCGTGTCGAGGTTGTGCGTGATGAAGAGCGTGTCGCGCCCCATGCGGGCGCTCGCCGCGGCGGCTTCAACGCCGGCGTGACCACTGCCGATCACGATGACTTCGAATTCTTTTGGATAGATCATTTTTGTCTTTTCTCTTGCTTACTTGCCGATGCAGAAGCGGCTGAAGATCATGCCCAGGAGGTCGTCGGCGACGAACTCGCCGAGGATCTCGTTGAGGGGTTCGCAGGCGAGCCTCAGCTCTTCGGCGAACAGGTCGATCATGGCGACGTCCTGGCCGAAGGCGATGGCGTTCTCGACGTGTTCGAGCGAGGTCTCGAGCGCGGTGATGTGGCGTTGGCGCGACATGAAGAGGCCGTCGGTGCCCGAGCGCATGCCGGCGATCTCGAGCAGGCGGTCGCGCAGAACGGAGAGTCCCTCCTCGCTCTTGGCGGAGACCGCCACGACTCCTTCGGGATAAGTGCGTCCGGGGGCGAGGTCGGCCTTGTTGGCCACGGTGAGCACGGGCGTGCCGGGAGCGGAGGCGGCGAGGATGCGCGCGAGCGCCTCCTTGTCGTCGGCGATCCTGCCGGAGGCGTCGACGAGGTGGAGGACCACCTGGGCCTTGCCCACTTCGGCGAGGGCGCGCTCGATCCCCTTGAGTTCGACCGGGTCGGTCGTCTCGCGGATGCCCGCGGTGTCGACCACGCGCAGGGGCACCCCGTTGATGGAGATCCAGTGCTCGATCTTGTCGCGGGTGGTGCCGGCGATGTCGGTGACGATGGCCACCTCCTCGCCCGCCAGGGCGTTCAGGAGGCTCGACTTGCCCACGTTCGGGCTGCCGACGATGGCCACGGTGACGCCTTCGCGCAGGACCTTGCCGCAGCGGGCCTTGGCGAAGATGTCGAGGAGTCCGGCGCGGATTTCATTGAGGCGCTCGAAGATGCGGCCGCGGTTGAGGTTGTCGACTTCCTCCTCGGGGAAGTCGAGCGTGGCCTCGACGTAGGCGCGGACCTCCTTCAAGGACTCGTCGACGCGGCGCACGAGCGTGGAGAACTCCCCGGAGAGGGAGCGCTGGGCGGCCTGCACGGCCGATTCGCTCATGGCGCTGATGACGTCGGCGACGGCCTCGGCCTGGGCGAGGTCGAGGCGCCCGTTCAGGTAGGCGCGCTTGGTGAACTCGCCCGGTTCGGCGAGGCGGAATCCAAGGTGGGCGCACTTCTTCAGGCACGCCCTCTGGAGCATCTGCATGAGCACGGGGCCGCCGTGGGCCTGCAGCTCGATGACGGACTCGCCCGTGTAGCTCGAGGGGCCCTTGAAGAAGATGACGATCAGGTCGTCGAGCTTGACCCCGTTTTCATCGAGGAAGGCGCGCAGGTGCGCGTGGCGCGGCACCGGCGTGAAGGCGCCCTCGAACAGGGCCTCGTGGACGCGCTCTTCGAGCGCGACGGGGAACGAAAGCCGGACGATGCCGATGCCGCCGCTTCCGGCCGGCGTGGCGATCGCCAGGATGGGGTCTTGGTCAGAGTGCGTCATGATGATTCTGAAAACGGGGGGTATGAGTATATAACCGTAGAGATTAACCCGAGGGTCTTCTGCATTCTAATACCCGAAGGCATAGAATGGTTCAGTTCTAACGTAATGATTCAAACATCGACAGGCTTTTTCAATCGACATGTCTTTGCAAGGAAACGGACCCCATCTCACACCCCAGCTCCTCGGCTCGCTGATCGGGGTCGTCTCCGCCGTGCCCGCCGCCGCATACTCGGCCGCATGGCTCGGGGGCGACTACAACACGCGGGCCCTCATCTACGGCCTCATGCTCTTATGGGTGGTGGTCGGCGCCGCCGCGATCTACATCGTGACCCGCCGCGCCGACCCTAGGAACCGGCTCACGCTCGTGAGGACCGTCCTCTGGTGCGTGTCGTTGTGGCTCTGGCCGGTGCTCGTGTTCCTCGCCAGACACTTCAGGAACCGTTGAGAAAACGATGAACCATCAAAAATGGGATGCCGAGGCATCCCATTTTTTTTCATCGCGTTCTAAGCGGTGCTTCAGCTCTTGAGACGGTTCGCGCGTTCAGCGGCGATCGTCCTGTTGATGTACCACTGCTGTGCGATCGAGAGCACGTTGTTGGTGAGCCAGTAGAGCACCAGACCGGAAGCAAAGATGAAGAACATCACCGAGAAGACGACCGGCATGACGTACATCACCTTGGCCTGGACCGGGTCCGTGGGCTTCGGGTTCAGGAAGATCTGCAGGAACATGGTCACGGCCATGATCGCAGGCAGGATGAACCAGGGGTCGGGAGCCGCAAGGTCGTGCACCCAGAGGATCCACGGGGCATCACGCAGTTCGACGGAGCCCTGGAGCACCCAATAGAGGGCGAGGAACACCGGGATCTGCAGCAGGATCGGGAGGCAGCCGCCCAGCGGATTGATCTTCTCCGTGCGGTAGAGCTCCATCATCGCCTGGTTGAGGCGCTGCTTGTCGTCCTTGTACTTGTCCTGGAGGGCCTTCATGCGGGGGGTGACCTCCTTCATGCGGGCCATCGAACGGTAGCCGGCGGCGGAGATCGGGAAGAGGATCGCCTTGACGATGACGGTCAGGAGGACGATCGCCCAGCCCCAGTTGCCGACGAAGCCGTGCAGGAGCGAAAGGAGCCAGTAGATCGGCTTGGCGAGGAACGTCAGCCAGCCGTAGTCGACGACGAGGTCGAGGCCCTTGGCGATCTGCTCGAGGTGGTTCTGGTCCTGCGGACCGGAGTAGAGGACGGCCGAGGTGGACTCGCTCGCGCCCGGGGCGATGGCCTTCAGGGGCACGATCGAACCGATCGTGTAGAGGTCCTTGGAGAGTTCGCGCACGTAGTTCTCACGCTGTTCGCCCTCGGTGGGGACCCAGGCCGTGACGAAGTGGTGCTGGACCATGGCGACCCAGCCGTTGTCGGCGTGCTTCTCGAACTTGGCGTCGCCGTCGGCGATCGCCTCGAACTTGACCTTCTGGAACTTCTCGGCTTCGGTGTAGAAGGCCGGACCCGTGTAGGTCGAGCTCATGGAGTTGCCGCCGTCGGCCTTGCCGCCGTCACGCGTGATCTGGTAGTAGATCGACGGGGTGATCTCCTTGTCGGAGTTGTTCACGACGTCGGTCGTGAGCTTCACGCCGTAGTTGCCGCGGGTGAATTCGTAGGTCTTGCGGACCGTTACGCCGTTCTTCTCGGCCTCGAACACGACGTCGAGCTTATCGGCGTCGCCCATGTCGAGCTTCGAGCTCACGAGCTTGAAGACGTCGCGGTGGTTGGGCAGGTCGCCGCCGACGAGGCCCGTCTGGGCGACGTAGGTGCGCTCGGCACCGTACCCGATGAGAAGGACGTAGCGGAGGTTCTCGGGCTTCTTGTTGCCGAGGATCAGGCCGGCCAGACCGACGTCGGTCCACTCGGGCTGGTTCGGATAATTGAGGAGCGTGTTGCCGACGATGACGGCGCCTTCACGGTCGAAGGTGACCTGGAGGCGGTCCGTATGGATGACGACGGGGTCCTTGAGTTCGATTTTCTCGGCCGCGCCTTCAGCCTGCTGGAGGGCGTTGGAGACGGGCACGTTGTTGGCTTCGGACTTCGGAGCCTCGACCTGTTCGGCCGGCTGGAAGAACGAAGTGCCGCCGTGCGATACCTGGTAGTTGTCCCAGAGCATGAAGCAGGCGGTGAACAGGATGACCCAAAGAAGAGCTCGTTGAATATCTTTTCCCATGGTAGGCCGTTAATTCTTTGTGTGTTTGGTTGGAGTCGCGTTTCCCGATCCCTTCCCCGACTCGTCTTCACACTCCCCGCACGTGCAGCGCCAGGAGAACTTGAGGGGGACCGGATCGTAGCCGCCACGCCCGAGCGGATGGCATCGGAGGAGACGGCGGACGGTGAGGTACAGACCCCGAATCGTACCATGACGATCGAGGGCTTCAAGCGCGTAGTTCGAGCAGGTGGGTATGTAGCGGCAGTTCCTGCCCACCCACGGGGACAACGTCAGCTGATACAGGCGTATCAGTCCCTTGCACACCCTTCTGAACATCGCTCGACCTTGATTTTCTTGTCGATGAAGGACTCCAGGCGGTCGAAGAGACCGGCGACGTCCTTCCTCAACGTCTTCTTGACGGCGGCGACACCGATGTCGGCGCCGGAAACACGATCGTATACGGACCGGAGCCTCAGGGAGACGTCCAGGCCCTTTTCAAGACGGGATATCTTCTCGCGGATCGAGGGGGCGCGGTGACGCGCCTCCTCCTTCAGGAGGCGTTTGACGAGAGCTCTGTCGACCGAACGGTGGCAGTTTCGCTTCCCGACGGTCACTCCGAACCGGAGGTCCTGTCCGGAGGGTTCCCTCCACTTGGCGCTCAGGGAGAAGGCCCCCCAGGCCAGGCCGAAGGTGTTTTCGTTTCTTTCACGCACAAGAACCCCATAATCCTCGCTTCTTATGAGGCGAAGACTACGGGGGTACTTGAATCTTTGATCGTGCTTGATCACGGCTGTCTGCCGTGGGTCACGCGTCGCTTAGAGAGCGATGACGTGACGGCCCTTGGCGCGGCGACGAGCGATGACGCGGCGACCGCCCTTGGTGCGGCTGCGAACCAGGAAGCCGTGGGTGCGAGCACGCTTGACCTTGGAGGGCTGATAGGTACGTTTGGTGGCCATGATTTTTCCTCAACAGGCAAATATGTCAATGCTGCCGGAAGCATGTCCTCGGGACGGTGTCGCCGGCAACGAAACTAAATTGGAAACTCAGTGCGGGAAAAGGACTTTCCCTGCTGGCCGCGGGTCCTTCCGGACGGCAACGGCCCCTTCAACTCCTGTCGGCTCTTACGGTTGACGCATCGGTCACCCGCCTGTTAAGCGCCCACAAGCGAAGTAAAGCCCCATATTAGAACCTATTTGGCGGCGGATTGTCAAACTAAATCAGGAATTTTGTGAGCAATTGTCCTAGCCTGGGACGGGCCGTTTTGCAAGGGGGACTTGCCCTATTCAACATCTTGGGCTCCGCCCGAGGGAAAGTCCTTCAAATTGTGTACATCTTTTCCGAACGCTCCGCGAACCCGACGTATCCCCGTGAAATCCGAGAATTTTTTTATTCACAAGGTCCTGTGGATAAAAGTCCATCCGCCTCAACAAACCCCCGTGTTTCTCGGTAAAATAGGAAGATATTTCGTTTTTTTGGAACAGGACGGCCGTATCTTGTATGTCGGGCGTCCTTGGTTTTTGGTTAGAAGATGAACAACCTCTGGCAAGACTGTCTCACACACATAAAAAAAGAACTCAAGCTGCCGCCGGCGATGTACACGACGTGGTTCGAGCCCATCGCCTTCGTGAGCTGGAACCCCGACACCCGCGTCATGACGCTCTCCGCGCCCTCGGCCAAGGTCGCGAGCCTCAAGAGGAGCTACCTCTCGGCGATCACCGACATCGCCCAGAAGGTGAGCGGCCTCTCCAACGTGGTGGTCGAGGTCGTTCCCGCAAGTGAGGAGCCCCAGCCCAACGCCAGGAAAAACGAACCCTACGCCCCGCAGCCCGTCTCCGACGATTACGAGCGCCGCCGCGAGGAGACCGGCCTGATTCCCGAACTCACCTTCGAGAACTACGTCACCGGCAACGCCAACCAACTCGCCGTGGCCGCCGCCGAACACGTCGCCCAGACGATCGGCCAGCAGTACAACCCGCTCTACATCTACGGCGGCGTGGGCCTCGGCAAGACCCACCTCATGCAGGCCATCGGCCACCGCTACCTCGACCTCCATCCGAAGGCGAAGGTGCGCTGCGTGACCGCCCAGGACTTCATCAGCGAGTTCACGACGGCCGCCCGCAACTCCTCGAACTCCCAGAAGGCCCTGACGGACTTCGACGAACGCTACAGGAGCCTCGACCTGCTGCTCATCGACGACGTGCAGTCGTTCTCGGGCACCAAGGGCTCCCAGACGCAGTTCTACCGCGCCTTCGAAGCGCTCGTCCCGCACAACAAGCAGCTCGTCATGACCGCTGACACGTACTCGCGCGGCCTCAAGGACATCGAGCCCCGCCTGATCTCCCGCATGAGCCAGGGCCTCTCGGTGGCGATCGAGCCCCCTGAAATCGAAATGAGGATCGCGATCCTGCTCAACAAAGCCAAGGCCATGAACCTCGACCTCCCCGAAGAGGTGGCCATGTTCATCGCCAAGCGCCTCAAGAGCAACGTGCGCGAACTCGAGGGCGCCCTCCAGCAGGTGATCGCCTACCTGCACTTCCAGCCCGAGAAGACGCCCATTTCGATCGACATGGTCAAGCACGTCCTCCGGGACATCCTCATGGTGAACAACTCCCAGATCACCATCGAGAACATCCAGAAAATCGTGGCCGACTACTACAACATCAAGGTCGCCGATATACACTCCAAACGCAGGCCCGCCAACATCGCGCTCCCCCGCCAGATCGCCATGTACCTGACGCGCCAGCTCACCCAACACTCACTGCCGGAAATCGGCGCGAACTTCGGCGGTCGCGACCACGCCACCGTCATGCACGCGGTTCGCAAAATCACTCAGGAACGACAGGCCAACGCCGAACTCAACCACGAGATCCACGTTCTCGAACAAATGATCAAGGGATAACTCATCATGTACAACATCCAAAAAACCGTCGAAGAAGTTTTAAAGCCCGTCAAAATCGTCGGGGGCATCGTTGAGAAGGGACAGACGCTCCCGATCCTGAGCAACATCCTGATTGAACAGAACGGCGCGGACGTGAAGTTCTCCGCCACCGACCTCGACATCCAGATCTCCACCCACGCCGACGTTGGCGCGGGCGAGGGCAGCGAACGCTACACCGTCTCCGCCGCGAAGCTGCTGAGCACGCTGGGCGCCCTCAACGCCAAGGACACGATCACGTTCGAGACGAACGGCGACCTGCTCACGCTCACCTCCAACAACTGGACCTCGAGCCTGAAGACGCTCCCCGCCTCGGACTACCCGATCCTTCGCGAAGGCAAGTGGCACACCGAGCTGACGCTCCCCGCCGGGGCGCTCCGCTACCTGCTCACGATGACGCACTTCGCCATGGCCGTCCAGGACATCCGCTACTTCCTCAAGGGCGTCCTGCTCGTCGTCGACCACAAGACGATCCGCGCCGTGGCCACCGACACGCACCGCCTGGCCTGCTGCGACCGCACGCTCGACGTCGACACCGGCGCGAGCATCGAGGCGATCATCCCGCGCAAGACCGTGCGCGAACTGATCCGCATCCTGCCCGAGGACGAAACCCCGGTGCGCCTGCAGTTCTCCGACACGCAGATCTGCTTCACCTTCGACGGGATCACCTTCATGAGCAAGCTCGTCGAGGGCAAGTTCCCCGACTACCGCCGCGTGCTCCCGAGCCCCGAGACGAACCCGTACGTGATCGAGATCAACCGCGAGTACCTGATCGACGCTCTGCGCCGCGTGAGCATCGTCACGAGCGAGAAGCTCAACAGCGTGCGCTGGATCCTCGAGAACAACACCCTCAAGATCCAGAGCGTGAACTCCGACAACGAGGAATCCACCGACACCAGCTCGATCGCCTGGGACTACCCCGCGATCGACACCGGCTTCAACATCGCCTACCTCAACGACGTCCTCAACCTCCTCAAGAACAATGAAGTGAGGTTCGCGTTCGCCAACGCCGCCGGATCCGTGCTCATCACCATGCCCGAAGCCAACAGCCGCTTCCAGTACGTGGTGATGCCCATGAAGATCTGATCCGGACGAAGCCGGAACGAGGAGCGGCCCCGGCGCGGGAACACCCCCGGGGCCCTTCACGGACGGTCCTGAAAGGACCGCCCCAGAAAACAAACAGGACTAGACAAATATGGATGAAATCGAAACGAGCCCCAGCATGAACGACCAGAAGAAGCCTTCCTACGACGAAAGCAGCATTCAGATCCTGGAAGGCCTCGAAGCGGTCCGGAAGCGCCCGGGCATGTACATCGGCGACACCGCCGACGGTTCGGGCCTGCACCACCTCGTCTACGAAGTCGTCGACAACTCCATCGACGAGGCCCTCGCCGGCTTCGCCAAGAAGATCCAGGTCACGATCCACACCGACAACTCCATCTCGGTGGTCGACGACGGCCGCGGCATCCCCTCGGCCATCAAGTGGGACGACAAGCACGAACCCAAGCGCAGCGCGGCCGAGATCGCCCTCACGGAGCTCCATGCGGGCGGCAAGTTCGACAACAACGGCTACAAGATCTCCGGCGGCCTGCACGGCGTGGGCGTCTCCTGCGTGAACGCGCTCTCGACGTGGCTGCGCCTCACGGTGCGCCGCAACAACGAGGCCCGCATGCTCGAGTTCTCGCGCGGCAAGGTCGTCAACCGCATCGTCGAGACGGTCAAGAGCCCGATCACGGGCGAGATGACCGAGATCTCCCCGATGAAGCTCCTCGGCCCGACGAACCGCCGCGGCACCGAGGTGCACTTCCTGCCCGACACCCAGATCTTCGAGCAGATCACCGAATTCAACTACGACACGCTGCTCGCCCGCCTGCGCGAGCTCTCCTTCCTCAACTCGGGCGTCTCCATCGACCTCAAGGACCAGAGGACCGCGCAGGAGGCGCACCTCCTCACGGACAAGGGCCTCGTCGCGTTCATCGAGTTCAAGAACCAGAGCCGCCAGGTCCTCCATCCGAAGATCTTCCACGCCCGTGAGACGATCGACCAGGACGGCGTGCCCATCGAGGTCGAAGTGGCCATGCAGTGGCAGGACGGCTACAGCGAGGTCCTCACGGCCTACACGAACAACATCCCCCAGCGCGACGGCGGCACCCATGTCACCGGCCTGAGGGCCGCGATGACGCGCGTGCTCAAGAAGTACATCACCACCAACGAGATCGGCATGAAGGTGGGCTCGAAGAAGTCCACGATCGATCCCGAGGGCGACGACATGCGCGAAGGCCTCACCTGCGTGCTCTCCGTGAAGGTCCCGCAGCCCAAGTTCAGCTCGCAGACCAAGGACAAGCTCGTCTCGAGCGAGGTGCGCCCCGCCGTCGAGGAAGTGGTCGCCCGCGAACTCGAGCTCTACCTCGAGGAGAACCCCGCCGACGCCAAGATCATCTGCGAGAAGATCGTCATGGCGGCCCGCGCCCGTGAAGCGGCCCGCAAGGCCCGCGACACGACCCGCAAGTCGATCATCGGCGGCGGCCTGCCCGGAAAGCTCGCCGACTGCCGCGAGAAGAACCCCGCCAAGAGCGAACTCTTCCTGGTGGAGGGTGACTCCGCCGGCGGCTCCGCCAAGCAGGGCCGCGACTCGGCCTACCAGGCCATCCTCCCGCTCAGGGGCAAGGTGCTCAACGTAGAGAAGGCCGCCCAGGACAAGCTGCTCGACTCCGAACAGATCCGCAACCTCGCCATGGCCCTCGGCACGAGCATCGGCAAGGAGTTCGACATCAACAAGCTCCGTTACCACCGCATCATCATCATGACCGACGCGGACGTCGACGGCGCCCACATCCGCACGTTGCTCCTGACGCTCTTCTACCGTCAGATGCCCCAGCTCATCGAGAACGGCCACGTCTACATCGCGCAGCCGCCTCTGTACCACGTGCGCCGCGGCGCCAAGGACAAGGAGGGCGTCTACATCAAGGACGAGCGCGAGATGAGCAACTACCTGCTCGACATCTCCATCAAGAACGCGCGCCTCTACCCGGACGCCGCCGCCGTCGAACGCGACGAGCCGATCCGCGGCACCGACCTCGAGAAGCTCATCCGCGAGTACCTCCAGGCCAACGAGGTGATCGCCCGCCTGAACCGCGCCATCGACAAGGCCGCCCTCGAGGCGATCGCCGCCGGCGTCGAGGTGGACCTCACCAACGCCTACACGGCCGAGAAGAGCGCCGAGGCCCTGAAGGAGGAGATGCGCAACCCCGACATCACGATCGAGGCGGTCTACGACGACGAGGAGGAGAAGCACTTCCTCAAGATCCACCGTTACCGCCACGGCAACTACCACACCACGACGATCACCCCCGAGTTCGTGAACTCGGCCGACTACAGGAAGCTGCGCGAATGCGTGGAACTCCTCTCCGGCGTGATCGGCGAAAGCGCCATGATCGCCCAGGACGACAAGAAGGCCCCGGTGACCAACTTCGGCGAAGCCGTGACGTGGCTCCTCACCACGACGCAGTCCGGCCTCATCCGCGCCCGCTTCAAGGGGCTCGGCGAGATGGACTACAAGGAGCTCAACTTCACGACGATGGACCCGAAGCACCGCCGCATGCTGCGCGTGAGGATCGAGGACGCCGCCAACGCGGACGCCATCTTCTCGATGCTCATGGGCGACGTGGTCGAACCGCGCCGCGACTTCATCGAGACCAACGCGCTCTTCGTGAACAACATCGACGCGTGACCGCGCCCAGAATCCTTCCGCCCGACGGGCGGAAGGACAACCGGGCGGTCCAAAGGAGCAAGAAATGCACAACCCCGACGCACTCATCATCGGCGTGACCTCCCGTGCCCTCTTCAACCTCGAGGAGGAACACAAGATCTTCGTGGAGAAGGGCTTCAAGGCCTACCGCGACTATCAGGTCAGCCATGTCGACGAACACCTCGAACAGGGCGTCGCGTTCCCGTTCATCAGCCGCCTGCTGAACCTCAACAAGCATTTCGGCCGCGAAGTCGTCAAGGTCGCGGTCATCTCCAAGAACTCGCCTGAAACCGGGCAGCGCGTCTTCAATTCGTGCCGCCACTACGAGCTCCCCATCCAGATGGGGGCCTTCACCTCCGGACAGTCCACGATCGAGATGCTCGACGCGCTCGACATCGGCCTCTTTCTGAGCGCCAACCGCGAGACCGTCGACGAAGCGATCGCCCTCGGCAAGCCCGCCGGGCTCGTGCTTCAGCCCGAACACCAGCAGAGCGTCGAGGAACCCATCGAGACGCCCCTGCGGATCGCCTTCGACTTCGACGGCGTGATCGCCGACGACGAAAGCGAACGCCAGTACCAGAGCGCCGGCCTGGACGGGTTCAACCGCTACGAGACGGAGAAGGCCCACACGCCCCATTCCCCGGGGCCGCTCGCCAAGCTCTTCCAGCAGCTCTCCGACCTCCAGAAGCTCGAGCTCGAACTGTTCGCCGACCAGAAGAGCAACAAGTACCGTCCCGCCTTCCGCATCGCGATCATCACCAGCCGCGGCGCCATGAGCGGCTTGCGCCTGATGACGACGCTCCGTGAGAACTACGGCATGACCGCCGTCGAGCTCTATCTCCTCGATGGGATCAGCAAGAAGCCGCTCCTCGAGAAGATCCGTCCGCACATCTTCTTCGACGACCAGTACAACCACCTCAAGGAAACCTCCTCGAGCGTGCCGAGCGTCCTGATCCCCTTCGGCATCCACAAGAAACAGATCGACGCCTGAGAGCAGGCGGCCCTCCCACGTGATGACTACTGAGCATCCCCACATCTTCGAACCCCTGCGCCTCGCCTCGCACGACCTCGTCAACCGCGTCGTGCTCGCGCCGATGAAGACCGGCTTCGCCTCCGCGGGCCTCGATTCGGCCGAGCTGATCGGCTTTTACAAGGAACGCGCCGAAAACGAAAGCCTCGGGCTCGTGATCATCGGCAACAACGCCATCGACGCGACCGCCAGGATCCATCCCCTCGACTCGAGCACCGACGAGAGCGAATGGACGCACGCCAGGGCGCTCACCAACGCGCTCCACGCGGAGAAGGCCAAGGTCGTCGCACAGCTCGTCCACAACGGCAACGACGTGCGCCATCCGGCGAACTTCTCCTCCTCGCGCACCTTCAACCCGGACACGGGCCGCACCGGCCTGAGGACGCCGGGACTGCTCGCCTCGCACTTCATCAACACCTACGTCGCCCAGGCCTACCGGGCCGTCGAGGACGGCGGCTTCGACGGCGTGGAGATCTACGGCGGACACCGCTCGCTCCCCAACTGCTTCTCCTCGATGGCGATCAACAAGCGCGGCGACAAGTGGGGGCTCAAGAACGGATTCCACTTCCACCTGAGGCTCATCCGCGAACTGAGGCGCCAGCTCGGCGACGAGCCGATCATCCTCTTCCGGCTCTCGCTCATGGAGCTCGTCCCCGACGGGAGCGACTGGGAGAGCGTGGTGAGGCTCGCACGGCTCCTCCACAAGCACGGCGTCGACGCCTTCACGTTCGAAATCGGACTCTCTGCAAACCAATGCCCCGTCAACGCGGACCTGACGCCGCCCGGGGTCTGGTTCCCCTTCATGCGCATGCTCGCCGAAGAAGCGGAGGTGCCCGTCGTCTTCGGAAAGAAGCTCCCCGGCGTCGATGAGATCGACAGGACGCTCGCGGAAGTGCCGGGCTCGCTCTTTGAAATCGAACGCCCGCTCGTCGCCGATTCCGACTGGGTCTCCAAGGTCCGCTCGGGCGACACGGACTCGATCATCCCCTGCGTGGAGTGTCCGCAGCGCTGCCTCTCCTCCTACAAGGGGAACCGTCCGAGAATCCACTGCGTGGCCAACCCGCGCCTGATCCGCTCGAACGTCGAGTCCGTCTCGGAAGCGAGCACGAAGCCCCTCGTGATCGTCGGGGGCGGTCCCGCCGGCATGGCCGCGGCCGCCACGGCGCGCCGCATAGGCCGTGAAGTGCACCTCGTCGACGAACGCGAGCAGCTCGGCGGGCTCTTCAGGCTCGCCGCCGCGATCCCCGGACGCGAACGCATCCCCGCGCTCCTCGACAAGCAGGCCGCCCTCCTGGAGGAGAGCGGCGTCGAGATCACGCTCAATCAGAAGGTGACCGCGGACTGGCTCCGTGAGAACCATCCCGTCGCGGACATCCTGCTCTGCACCGGGACCACCTCGAAGATCCCCGACATCCCCGGCGTGGACAGCCCGAACGTCTACACGTTCGAGGACCTGCTCACCTCGAGCTGGACGAGGCGCCGCCACATCGCCGTGATCGGCAACTCCTCGCTCACGCTCGACCTCGCACGCTTCTTCTGTCCGAAGAAGAGCCACAACTGCGAGGAGTTCCTCAATGCCTGGGGCATCGGCGACCCGAGGGAGCACCAGGGCGGCGTCAAGGGCGTCATCCCCGAGCTCTTCACCTCCTACCGGTCGATGTACCTGATCCTCACCGCGCCGCTCTCACAGCTCGACGAGGCGCTCACCAACGCCAAGCGCCACTACGAGCTCGACTGGCTGCGCATGAACGGCGTGCGCGTCTTCTCGAACGCCAGGATCGAACAGATCGACAACAGCCACATCAGGCTCGTCCAGGCCGGACTCGAGGAGGAGAGCAACGAATTCAAGAAGAACCACATCGTGATTCCCGACAGCTTCGAGATCCCCGACGAACTCGTCGTGGTCGTCGCTGAGAACCTGGAACCCCGCATGGAGCTCGCAGAGGCTCTCAGCGGGCTCCAAAGGTCGTTCGCCATGGCGGGCTCCATGAAGAAGGAGGAACGCCTCTGGGGGGCCAATCTGGCCGCCTACGACGGTCACATGATGGCCATCGAGCTTTCACGATGAGCATCCCGAGGGGATGCGGACCCTCCGTCGGAAAGGACCACGGAGGTTTTTTTCCCGCCTTCAAAAGAGTTACGCACAGATTACCAACAAGTTACCCACAGGGTTTTCAACAGGGTTGTGTGGAGACTCAGAAGGTCTTCATGAACACTTTTTCAGGAAATCCTTCAAAAAGGGTAAAATTAATCCCCAGAGGCCTTACTATATTCTGACGTTTTATATGTAAGAGTAGTAGTAGGTAGTAGTAGTCAGAGAGACATCCTGTGGATAAAGGACCGGATGCATACTCCCGCAAGAGAACGGGGTTGTGCATAAGCACGTGGATAAGTCGCCGTGAGCCCTGTGGACAACTTGTGGACCCGTGTGGACAACTTTTCGTCCGTCAGGGTCAACAAAAAAGTTATCCACAATACGCAAAAGTTTCACTCCGAGTTATCCACAAAACCATCCACAGAACTTGAAACATTTTTGTTTAAGATATGGACCACATTCTTCCCTGGTTCAGTCCCCGCCTGTCCCAATCCATGGTCGGGGTGCTGAGCGCACTGGGCCACACCGTCACGAGGAGCAGGGGGACGACCATCTACAGTTCCCCGGGACTTTTCGACAAGCTCATGTATGTGAAGAGCGGCTTCGTCGCCAAGGCGCTGCTCGACCCGATACGCGAGGAGCCCCTTCTTCTTT
>CAJMRV010000002.1 GCA_905215795.1 uncultured bacterium
CCGCCCTTCGGGACTTTCACCCTTTAGATACTGCGCATGCCCAGCGCACAATGAAAAACCCCATGGTCCGTAAACCATGGGGTTTGTCTTTCCGAGCCCTCGGAGGCGCCCTCCCTCAGGAAGGAACGGCGCTCCGGAAACCGTGGTTCATCACGCGACGAACATCCAGTCCACGAAGGCGAACACCGGGAAGAGGATGCCCACCGACCAGACCATGTAGCCGAAGAAGGAGGGCATGTGGATGCCGCGTTCCTTGCAGATCGCCACGGTCATGAAGTTCGGGGCGTTGCCGATGTAGCTCACGGCGCCCATGAACACGGAGCCCATGGAGATGGCCATCAGGGTGTGGATGTGCTCGGTCATCAACGAGGCGGCGTCGCCACCGGCGAGGTTGAAGAAGGCGAGGTACGTCGGGGCGTTGTCGAGGAACGCCGACAGGATGCCCGTCAACCAGAAGAAGACCGTGTTGTTGAACGTGCCGTCGGGGTTGGAGACGAGGGCCACCACCGAGGCGAAGGCACCGTGGTCGCCCGCGCGGAGCATCTCGAGCACCGGCACGATGCAGGTGAAGATGCCGAAGAAGAGCTTGGCAACCTCGACGATCGGATCCCACGTGAAGTGGTTGGCCTCGCGGGTCTCACGGCTCGTGTAGGCGAGCGAGAGGCCGGCGGCGGTCAGGAACAGCGCGTCGCGCACGAGGTTCTCAAGGGCGAAGTGCACGCCGCGGAACTCGAAGCCGTAGCCCGGATGCCAGAAGCCCGAAAGGAGCACGGCGCCGATGATGAGCGCGAGCAGCGGAATGTTGATCAGACCGGTGACGGCGAAGCGCTTGCCGTTGGATTCAGGCTTGAAGCCCGCCTTGACGTCCTTGGCGTAGGCGACGGAGTCGATCGCGAAGTAGATCGCCAGCAGGATGCCCACGGTCGTGAGCCACGGGGCGATCAGGTGGACGGCGGTCCAGCTGAAGGTCACGCCCTTCAAGAAGCCCAGGAAGAGCGGAGGGTCGCCCAGCGGCGTGAGCGAGCCGCCGATGTTGGCCACGAGGAAGATGAAGAAGATGAACGTGTGCATCTTGAACTTCCTGTCGCGGTTGGCGTTGATCAGCGGACGGATGAGGAGCATGGCCGCGCCGGTGGTGCCCATGAAGTTGGCGAGCACCGCGCCGATGGCGAGGAAGATGACGTTCACGAAGGGGCGTCCCACGAAGGAGCCCTTGATGTGGATGCCGCCCGCCACGACGAAGAGCGAGCCCACGAAGATGAGGAACGGCACGTAGTCGCCGAGCATGATGTGCGCGAGCGAGTCGATGGTGACGGCGTCGCCGTAGATGATCCACATGGGGACCGCGGCGCAGAGCGCCCAGAAGACGGCGATCTTGCCGAAGTGGTGGTGCCAGATGTGCGGCACGATGAGCGGGAGAAGCGCGATCGACAGCAGGATGCCGGCGAACGGGACGGCCCAGGGAAGGCCGAGTTCACTGCCGTTCAACCCGGATGCGAAGACCGACGCGGGAGCGGCCAAAAGCGCGGCAGTGGACAATCGCCGCAAAGTCGTAAGATTCACCTGAATCACTCCTAATCGTATCGAGACCGAACGCACGAATGCGCTCGCCGGCACGGAGGACTGCTCCGCCCACGACGGGGTCCTGCCCGTCCGGCCTGTGTTTCATTTCTAATGCACTTGACGACTGACGTTCGTTGGAAAACCGAATTGACCAGATGGCTTTCCAATGAGCGCCCGCCCCCACCGCAGGGGGCTCCCCCAAGGGGGGTCAATCGAAAACCTTACACGGAAAACCGCCGTTTTGGAAAGGTTCCGACCGACTTTTTCGGGATTATTTCGCTTTGTCGGGCTTGTAAAGCGGAAAAATACCCTCTTCTTTGACCTGTCTCAGACAAAGCGGGAATATTCCCCAAGGGTTTCCACCTATCGGGCGGGGCGGCGGCCCGCGCCGCCCTCCCCTCGTTTCGGACCCGTCGGGGAGCCCTCAGGGCGCGGGCGGAAGCCCGAAGACCTGCCTGAGATAGGTGAGGTAGTTCTTGTCCTCGCACATCCCCTTCTCAGGTGCGTCGGAGATCTTGGCGACGGGCTGGCCGTTCGCCTTGACCATCTTGATGACGATGTTGAGGGGCTGGGGCCCGAGGTCGTTCATGAGGTTCGTGCCGATGCCGAAGCCCATCTTCACGCGGCCGTGGAAGTGGCGGTAGAGCTCGATGATCTTCGGCACGGTGAGCCCGTCGCTGAAGATCAGGTGCTTGTTCTTCGGGTCGCACTTGTTGGCCTTCCAGTGCTCGATCATGCGCTCGCCCCAGACGAAGGGGTCCCCGGAGTCGTGGCGGGCCCCGTCGAAGAGCTTGCAGAAGTACATGTCGAAGTCCTTCAGGAAGGGCTCCATGCCGTAGACGTCCGAGAGCGCGATGCCGAGGTCGCCGCGGTACTCCTTGGCCCACATCTCGAAGCCGTAGACCTGGGAGTCCCTCAGGCGCGGGCCCATGGCCTGGCAGGCCTGGAGGTACTCGTGGGCCATCGTGCCCATGGGGACGAGGCCGTAGTCGCGCGCGAGGAGCACGTTGCTCGTCCCGGAGAGGATCGGACCCAACTCGCGCTTGAGGATGCCCACGACCTCGCGCTGCCAGTCCTTGGAGAAGCGGCGGCGCGTGCCGTAGTCGGAGATCCTGAGCGTGTCGTTGTCGGGCTCGGAGCGGAGCATGGCGATCTTCGCATCCAGGCGCCTCAACCCCTCGCTCTTGTCGAGGCCGGGGAAGTTGTGGCGGAAGTAGAGCTCGTTGATGATCGCCAGGAGCGGGATCTCGAAGAGGATCGTGTGGAGCCAGGGCCCCTTGATGCGGATGTCGATGCCGCAGTCGAACTCGTCGCTCTTCTCGATCGTGACGTACTTCCTCTTCAGGTGGAAGAGGCTCAGGAACTCGACCGTGTCGGACTTGATGAAGCGCAGCCCCTTGAGGTAGGCGAGCTCGTCGTCGGTGAACCGGAGCGAGCAGAGCGCGTCGACCTCCGCCTCGAGCTCGTCGAGGATCACCGAGAGGTCCACTCCCGGCGTGCGGCAGCGGAACCGGTACTCCACCTCGGCGGCGGGGAACTGGTGCAGGACGCACTGGAGCATCGTGAATTTGTAGAGGTCGGTGTCGAGAAGCGATGTGATGATCACGTTGTGGATTCCCTCAAGATGATTCCTGTCGGAAGGGGTTCCCGCCGGGGCGTCCCGGCGGGTCGTCGGAGCCGTGCGCTCAGAGCGCGCCGTTCCCGGTCTCCGGATGGAGGAGCAGTTCGCGCGAGGTGCGCACGAGGCGTTCGCTCACCGGGGACTGGGGCGCGAGGCGCGCGAGGCGCCGGTCGAAGTCGGCCGTGCGTTCCCAGACGAGGTTCGCAAGGAGTTCGTCGGCCGCATCCGGATCGTTGCAGACGAGCACCATGTCGCAGCCCGCCGCGAGGGCGCGCTGGGCGCGCTCGGTGATCGTGCCGCCGCCCGAGCCCTTCATCGTCAGGTCGTCGGAGAAGACGAAGCCGTCGAACTTGAGGCGATCGCGCAGGACGTCCTTCAAGAGGCGCGGGCAGAACGTCGCCGTCTCGCCGTCGTAGGCGTCGTAGGCGACGTGGGCCGTCATCACGGATTCGAGTTCGGGGAGCTTGCGGTAGGGACGCATGTCGAGGTCGAGATCCTCCGAGCAGCGTTCGTCGACCGGCATCGCGACGTGGCTGTCGGCGCTCGCCCAGCCGTGGCCGGGGAAGTGCTTGCCGCAGCTCGCCATGCCGCCCTGGCGCAGGCCCGAGATGAGCGCGCGGGCGTTCTCGGTCACCTCGAAGGGGGTCTCCCCGAGGCTCCTGTCGCCGATCACCGCGGAGCGGTGGTGGTCGATGTCGAGGACCGGCGCGAAGGTGAAGTCCACCCCGACGGCGCGCAGTTCGGCGGCGAGCACGATGCCCGCGGCCTCGAGCTGGGAGGCGGGGTTCTCCCGCGAGCGCAGCTCCGCCATCGACGGGACCTCGGTGAAGCCCTCGCGGAAGCGCTGGACGCGTCCGCCCTCGTGGTCGACGGCGATGATGATCCCGGGGCGCACCGCATGGATCTCGTCGGTGAGGCGCTTGAGTTGTTCGCGGTCGGTGTAGTTCCTCGTGAAGAGGATCACCATGCCCGTCATGGGGTGCGCGATCCTCTCGCGTTCACGTTCGGTGAGCTCCGTCCCGGCCACGTCCACGCAGACGGGCCCCAGGGGGCGGGATTCGGTGTAAGGCATTTGGTTGGTCTCCTTGGTGTTCTGTCCGGCGTCGTTTCCGTCGGGTCCGTCCCCTGCGGGCGTCAGGCGGGAAAGTCCGATCAGCCCGTGCATGACGCGCCTCGAAGCGGGGGTGCGCCCGCCCATGTGGAAGAGGAGCACCTCACGGAGGAGGTCCCGGTGGGCGTTCTGACGGCCCTTCTCGGAAAAGCGTCCCTCGACGAGGTCGGCGACGGCCTCGGCGGTGTAGACGCCGCGGCCCTCGACGGGCAGTTCGCCCTCGCGGACCGGGCGGATGACGCCCTCCACGAAACTATAGCCCCGCGCCGCACCGGCGGGCAAACCCTCCGGGTCCTCCTCGACGGAGGGGAACCATCCGGAGCGCTTGAGGAGCGCCCACTCGAAGGAACGCAGCAGCGGCGCATGCGCGGCGCCGCCCTCGTGGAGCGCACGCACGACGTAGGCGTAGTGTTCGAAAAGACCGGGGAGGACCATCTCGCGGGCGGTGAGACGGATGAGGAGTTCGTTGACGTACCAGGCCGACAGGGCGGCCTCGCCGTCGGCGGGCTCCCAGGAGCCCTGCCAGAGGGCCTCCCGGAGCTGCTTGGCTTCGTTCCTGCCCGTCCAGCTCAGAAGGAGCGGATGGAAGGGCACGAGGTAGGATCGGTATTGTGAGCTCGGGCGGCGGGCGCCCTTGGCGACGAGGAACACGCGGCCGTACTCGCGCGTGAGCGCGTCGACGAGCAGGCTCGTCTCGCTCCAGGGCCAGACGTGCAGGACGAAGGCGGGCGCCCTCGTCACGCGGCCCGGCGTCGAGGCGGCCGCGGGCGCGGCCGAGGGACAGTTCCGGGCGATTTCGAGCCCGACTTCCTCGTCGAGCCCGGGGCCGAGCATGTCGCGGACGGTGCCGCGGCCCCTGAAGAGTTCCAGGTCCTCGAAGGCGGTCGGGGCGGCTTCACGCCGCCGGCCCGCCTTCCTCGGACGCGGCAGGTCAATCATAGCCGAGCGACTTGAGCGCCTTGGCGTCGTCGGACCAGCCGCGGCGCACGCGCACCCAGACTTCGAGGTAGACGCGCTTGCCGAGCATCTCGGCGACGTCGGCGCGGGCCAGGCGGGAGATCTCGCGGAGCTTGGCGCCCTTCTCGCCGATCACGATCGGCTTGTGGCTCTCGCGTTCGACGATGAGCGTGGCGATGATCTCGGCGGTGTCCTCCGTCTCCTCCCACTTGTCGATCGTGACGGCGCACCCGTAGGGGAGCTCGTCGCCGAGCAGGCGGAAGGCCTTCTCGCGGATCGTTTCGGCGACCATGAAGCGCGGCGTCTTGTCCGTGTACATGTCGAGGTCGAAGTAGGGGGTGCTCTCGGGGAGGAACTTCTTCACCTCCTCGAGGAGCGCGTCGGTCTGACGGCCCTTTTCAGCGGAGACCGGAACGATCGCCGCGAAGGGGAACTTCCCGGCGGACTCGGCGATCAGGGGCAGGAGCATGTCGCGCTGCTTCATCAGGTCGGTCTTGTTGATCGCGAGGATGACGTTCTTGGCGTCGCGCGGCAGGAGGTCGAGGACCTTCTGGTCGGCTTCGCGCCAGCCCACGCTCTCGATCACGAAGATCACGGCGTCGACGTCGCGCACGGCCTTCCTCACGGTCGAGTTCATGCGCTTGATGAGCCCGGAGCCGATCTTGGTCTGGTAGCCCGGGGTGTCCACGAAGATGAACTGCGCGTCCTCCTGGGTGACCACGCCGAGGACGCGGTCGCGCGTCGTCTGCGGCTTCTTGCTCGTGATCGAGACCTTGGTGCCGATCAGGTGGTTGATGAGGGTGGACTTGCCCACGTTGGGGCGGCCCACCACGGAGACGTATCCGCAGCGGAAGCCCTCGGGCACGTTCATCGTGGGACGGCCCGGCAGCGCGGCGAGCATCGCCTCGAGGTCGGCGGCGCCTTCAGTGGCGGGGGCGTCCGTTTCCGGGGCCTCGTTTTCGACCGGGGAGTCCTGCTCCACGACGGTCTCGTCCATGGGACGGTTTTCCTGTTTCATGCGCTTCTCCGGATGTCAGGGATGGGGGGCGGCTTCCGACTCGACCGTGTGGGTCTTGTCATGGAAGAGCGTGAGGGCGCGCATCGCGGCGTCCTGTTCGGCGCCGCGGCGGTTCGTCGAGCGGCCCTGGGTGACGATGTCGAGCGCGGGGATCGCGCATTCGCAGACGAACGTCTGGGCGTGGCTCGCGCCGATGATGGCGACGACGCGGTAGACCGGGCGCTCCATGTGGAGGGCCTGGAGGTGTTCCTGGAGGGTGGTCTTGGCGTCCTTGGAGAGCTTCTCCGGGGAGAGCGAGGTGAGGATCGGGCGGTAGAGCCCCATCACGACCTTCTGGGCCTCCTCGAAGCCGCCGTCGAGGAAGACGGCGCCGAAGATGGCCTCCATGCAGTCGGCCTGGATCGAGGGGCGGTTGAGGCCCCCGGAGCGCTTCTCGCCTTCGCCCAGCCGGAGGAAGTCCGAGATGGGGATCGTCTTGGCGATCTCCGCGAGGGTCTTCTCGCAGACGAGGTTGGCGCGCACGCGCGAGAGCTTGCCTTCGGTGAAGTGCTTGTCCCTCAAAAAGAGCGCGTGGCCCACCACGAAGTTGAGGACCGAGTCGCCCAGGAATTCAAGGCGTTCATTGTGTTCGAGAGCGTAGCTACGGTGCGTGATCGCACGCACGAGCAGGTTGCGGTCTTTGAAGGCGTAGCCGATTTTTGACTCCAACGCTTCGAGTTTTTCCATCTTTGTCTCTGAATTGAATTAATTGAAGGTGCCGATGCGGCGCATGTTTCCGAAGTTGGCCCAGATCAGGGTCGCGCGTCCCACGAGGTTCTCATCGGGGACGAACCCCCAGTAGCGGGAGTCCTCGGAGTTGTCGCGGTTGTCGCCCATGACGAAGTACTGTCCCTTGGGGACGCGGCACGTGAAGCCGTGCTCGTCGTACTTGCACTCGGGGATGTCCTTCTTGAGGGCGAACTGCGGCACGTAGGGGGGACGGTTCGGGTCGACGGCGATCATATGCCTGACGCCCGGGCGGTCCTCGTCGTACTGGTCGAGGCTCATCAGGAACTCGGGGTCGACGCAGGTGGGCTTGCCGGTCTGGAGCTGCTCGACGCCGTTGATGCGGAGCACCTTGTCATGATAGTCGACCACGTCGCCCGGGACGCCGACGACGCGCTTGATGTAGTCGACCGAGGTGTCCATCGGATAGCGGAACACGACGACGTCGCCGCGTTCGGGATGTCCCACGGGGATGATCTTCTTGTCGAGGACCGGCAGGCGGATCCCGTAGTCGTACTTGTTGACGAGGATGAAGTCGCCGACGTGGAGCGTCGGGAGCATCGAGCCGGACGGGATGCGGAAGGGTTCGAAGAGGAAGCTCCTCACGAGGAAGACGGCGAGGATCACCGGAAAGATGTCGGCCGTGTACTCGATCCACCAGGGCTGGCGGAGTTCACGCTCGCGGATGCGGCGCGCCTCCTCGATGACGGCGGGTTCGCCGCGGTCGACCGCCTCGCGGTTGGCCGCCTCGAAGGCGCCGGCGGCGGCTTCGGCACGGGCGCGGCGTTCGGGCGCGAAGCGCTTCTTTTCAAGGACCCAGAAGACGCCGGTGAAGATCGTCAGGAGGAGGAGAATCAGGGGAAAGTTCATTTGTCTCTCCGGGGAGGACCGTCCTCACGTCGGACGGCGGCCCCATTCATTTGTTCGTCATTTGCGAGGAAGGCGCCCGGGACCCTTCGGGGCTCCGGGGCGCCTTCACGCCGGATGTCAGTTGTCGTCGGCCTGGAGCACGGCGAGGAAGGCCTCCTGCGGAATCTCCACGGAGCCCACCTGCTTCATGCGCTTCTTGCCGGCCTTCTGCTTCTCGAGGAGCTTGCGCTTTCGAGTGATGTCGCCGCCGTAGCACTTGGCGAGGACGTTCTTGCGGAGGGCCTTGACGTTTTCACGGGCGATGATGTTCGCGCCGATGGCGGCCTGGATCGACACCTCGTACATCTGGCGCGGGATGAGCGAGCGCAGGCGCGTCGCGATCTCGCGACCCTTGGAGATGGCGTTCGAGCGGTGCAGGATCGAGCTCAGGGCGTCCACGCGGTCGCCGTTGATGAGCATGTCCACGCGCACCACGTCGGAGGCGCGGTACTCCTTGAACTCGTAGTCCATGCTCGCGTAGCCGCGGGTCATCGACTTCATGCGGTCGAAGAAGTCCAGGACGATCTCGGCGAGCGGGAGCTCGTAGGTCAAATGGACCTGGCGGCCGTGGTAGGCGAGGTTCTTCTGGATGCCGCGCTTTTCCTGACAGAGCTTCATGACCTGGCCGACGTACTCGTCGGGGACGAAGATCGTCACGTTGTCGATCGGTTCGAGGATCTGCTCGATCTTGTCGACGGGCGGGAGCTTCGAGGGGTTCTCGACCTTGACGAGCTCGCCGTTGGTCATGAGGACCTCGTAGACGACCGACGGAGCGGTCGTGATGAGTTCCATGCCGTATTCACGCTCGAGTCGCTCCTGGACGATGTCCATGTGCAGGAGGCCGAGGAAGCCCGCGCGGAAGCCGAAGCCGAGCGCCTGGGAGACCTCGGGCTCGAACTGGAGCGCCGCGTCGTTGAGCTGGAGCTTCGTCAGGGCGTCGCGCAGCGCCTCGTACTGGTTGCTCTCGACCGGGTAGAGGCCGGCGAAGACCTGGGGCTTGACCTCCTTGAAGCCGGGGAGCGGCTTTTCAGAGGGCTTCTGCGCCAGGGTGACGGTGTCGCCCACGCGGGCGTCCTTGAGTTCCTTGACGCCGGCGACGATGAAGCCCACCTCGCCCGCCGTGAGTTCGTCGCGGGCGACGCTCTTGGGGGTGAAGCAGCCGAGCTGCTCGACGAGGTGGTTGGCGCCGGTGGCCATCATGCGGATCTTGTCCTTGACGCGGATCGTGCCGTTCATGATCCTCACGAGCATCACGACGCCCACGTAGTTGTCGAACCAGCTGTCGATGATGAGCGCCTGGAGCGGCCCCTCGGGGTCGCCCGTCGGGGGCGGCACGTCGCGCACGACGCGCTCGAGGATCTCGTCGATGCCCATGCCGGTCTTGGCCGAACAGGGGATCGCGTCCGTGGCGTCGATGCCGATCACGTCCTCGATCTCCTCGGCGGCGGCGATCGGGTCGGCGCTGTTGAGGTCCATCTTGTTGAGCACGGGGATCACTTCGACGCCGAGGTCGATGGCGGTGTAGCAGTTGGCCACCGTCTGCGCCTCGACGCCCTGCGTGGCGTCGACGACGAGGAGCGCGCCCTCGCACGCGGAGAGCGAGCGGCTCACCTCGTAGGAGAAGTCGACGTGCCCCGGGGTGTCGATCAGGTTGAGCTTGTAGACCTTGCCGTCCTTGGCCTTGTAGTTGAGGCTCGCGGTCTGGGCCTTGATGGTGATGCCGCGTTCGCGTTCAAGGTCCATGCTGTCGAGGACCTGCTTGCTCATCTCGCGGTCGGAGAGGCCTCCGCAGCGGTGGATCAGGCGGTCGGCGAGCGTGGACTTGCCGTGGTCGATATGGGCAATGATGGAGAAGTTGCGGATATTGTCCATGTGTTTCCGTTGGAAATGGGAGGAAGCCCGCCCGGAGGACGGTCCCGCCCTCGGCGGGGGCTCCACTCGTTTCGCCGTCTCAAAGACGCTTGGGATTCCCGTGTCCCGGACGTCCGGGACCAATCCCAAGCCCCTTCCAGCGGGGGAAGTGCATTTTCCCTCTTCTTTGAAGGCGGCGTGGTTCTTGTCTTGGGTTCGTCCCCGGCGACCCTCTCGGGGGGCGCTTCAAACGCCTGTCCGGGGAAGCTCCTTATTGTAACACCCCGACCGAGGATTGCCCGAGGTTTCAAGGGTTCCCCGCCGGGAGGCGCATTCGAAAAGAGCCTCCCGGAGACCCCGGTCCGTCCACCCCGGAAGGGGACGGCCGCAGGTGCGGAAGGCTCTTTTCATTCCAGGGTCGGTGAACGGCTCCCGGAGGCCGGGATCATTCCTCCCAGCGCTTGTAGATCACCGTGGCGTTGGTGCCGCCGAAGCCGAAGGAGTTCTTCATGGCGTAGCGGATCTCCATCTTCCTGGCGCCTTCGGCGCAGCAGTCGATGTCGCACTCGGGGTCCTGGTCCTCGACGTTGATCGTCGGGGGCGAGATCTGGTCCTCGATCGCCTTGATCGTGAAGACCGACTCGACGCCGCCGGCGCCACCCAGGAGGTGGCCCGTCATGGACTTCGTGGAGTTGACGACCATGTCGCGGACGTGTTCGCCGAAGACCTCCTTGATCGCCTTGACCTCGTTGGCGTCGCCGAGCTGCGTGCTCGTGCCGTGCGCGTTGAGGTACTGGATCTCCTCGGGGGCGATCCCGGCGTGCTTGAGGGCCATGCGCATGCAGCGCACCGGACCGTCGGTCGCGGGCGTGGTGATGTGGTAGGCGTCACCGGAGAGGCCGTAGCCGACGAGTTCGGCGTAGATCTTGGCGCCGCGGGCGCGGGCGTGTTCGAGCTCCTCGAGGACGAGGACGCCGGCGCCCTCGCCCATGACGAAGCCGTCGCGGTTCTTGTCGAACGGACGCGAGGCCTTGGCGGGCTCGTCGTTGTTCCTCGAGAGGGCGTGCATCGCGTCGAAGCCGCCCATGGCGAGCGAGTAGATCACCGCTTCGGTGCCGCCGGCGACCATCACCGTGGCGTCGCCGCGGGCGATGATGTGGGCGGACTCGCCGATCGAGTGCAGGCCGGAGGAGCAGGCGCTCACGTGCGAGACGTTCGGACCCTTGAGGTTCTTCATGATGGCCAGGTGGCCGGAGGTCATGTTGATGATGCTCCCCGGGATCATGAACGGGGAGATGCGGCGCGGACCGCGGTCGATCATGGCCTGGTAGTTGTTGCAGAGCAGCGGCAGCCCGCCGATGCCGGAGCCGATCGCGACGCCGCACTCGGGGGCGAACTCGTCGTCGATCTCGAGGCCCGAGTCCTCGAGCGCCATCAAACCGGCGGCGACGCCGAAATGAATGAAGCGGTCGAAGCGGCGGGCCTCCTTCACGTCGAGGTAATCCGTCGCCTCGAAGCCCTTGACTTCGCCGGCGATGCGGGAGTTGAGCGCGCTTGCGTCGAACTGGGTCACGGGGCCGATGCCGGAGACGCCGGCGAGGGCGTTCCTCCAGCTTTCTTCAACGGAATTGCCGATCGGGGAGATCATGCCGAGCCCCGTCACCACCACACGTCGTGATTGCATTGAGAGTCCTTTCTGTGAAACTTGTCCCGGCCCGGGCGTTCTCGCCCTGAAGGCACCCGCAAAGGGTGCGGCCGGAGGGAAATCCAATTTCCTACTATAGCAAAAAGCCGTCCGGGAAAGACGGCTCTTCGGGAGGTCCCGGACACGTGGGCCCGAGACGAAACAGGCGGCCTGACCTCCCTTTTGGAAGCCGGTTCCGCCCGTTTTCACTCGCTCTTTTCGAGCGGCTCGACGCCGGTCCCCTCGGGGGCGGGCGCCGTCCGTTCACCGTGCCTGATTACTTCTTGGCGACGGCGGCCTTGACGTAATCGATGGCCTGCTGAACCGTACGGAGGTTTTCCTGTTCGGTGTCGGGGATTTCGATTTCGAAGGCGTCTTCGAGAGCGAGCGACATTTCGACCGTGGTCAGGCTGTCAGCGCCCAGGTCTTCGATGAAGGAGGATTCATTCTTGATGTCCTCTTCCTTGATACCGAGTTGTTCGGCAACGATCTTCTTGACCTTCTGTTCAATTTCGTCCATTTTTTTACTCCGCAAAGGGCATACCCCGCCCTCTAGTGCGGGGAAAGTTAAGGGGTGCGAGCCCCAACAATCTTAATAAACGCAGTATTGTAGCAAGACTCGCGGGATTGTGGGAAATTTCAAGCGGGGTTTCAACCCGTGAACATGCCCCCGTTCACATGGAGCGTCGCCCCTGTGACGTAGGCGGCGGCGTCGCTTGCGAGGAAAAGGCAGGCGTTGGCCACATCATCCGTTTGGCCGAGGCGGCCTACGGGAATCTGGGACATCAAATGCTCGCGCTGGGCCTCATCGAGGGCGGCCGTCATGTCGGTTTCGATGAAGCCGGGGGCGACCGCGTTGACGGTAATGCCGCGCGAACCGATCTCGCGGGCGAGCGCCTTGGTGAGGCCGAGCATGCCGGCCTTGGCCGAGGCGTAGTTGACCTGGCCGGGGTTGCCCATGGCGCCCACCACCGAGCTGATCTGGATGATGCGGCCGTAACGGGCCTTCATCATCGGACGGGTGACGGCGCGGGCGAGACGGAACGCTCCGGAGAGGTTCGTGTCGATCACGGCGTCCCAGAGCTCGTCCTTCATGCGCATCATCAGGGTGTCCTTGGTGATGCCGGCGTTGTTGACGAGGACGTCGATGCGGCCGAAGCGTTCGATCACGGCCTTGACGGCGGCGTCGCAGGCGGCGGTGTCGCAGACGTCGAGCTCGAGGGCCATGCCCTGGGCACCCAGTTCGGCGATGTGGGCCTCGATCGCGGCGACGCCCTTTTCAGAGGTGGCCGTGCCGACGACGACGGCGCCCGCACGGGCGAACTTTTCAAGGACGGCGGCGCCGATGCCGCGCGTGGCGCCCGAGATCAGGCAGACGCGCCCTTCGAGGGCCGTCGGGGAGAAGATGGTGTCGTTCATGAATCTGTTCCTTTTTGTTCCGTTCGTACCGGGCGCGGGCCTTCTCAGGCCTCGGCGGCGGCGAGTCCGCGCAGCGTCTCGACGACGTTGCGGAGGGATTCGAGGTCGTTGATGGAATGGGGGCGGATCGACGGGTCGGTGCGCTTCAGAAGACCCACAAGGACCTTGCCCGGGCCGCATTCAACGAGGTCGGTGACGCCGAGCTTCTTCATCTCGGCGATGGTGCGCACCCACTGCACGGGCGAGCAGGCCTGCTGGGCGAGGCGCGTGCGGACCACGTCGGGTTCCGTCTCGGGGAGCGCGTCGACGTTGGAGAGCACCGGCACCGCGGGGGCGGAGACGGGCGTCTCTGCGAGACGGCGTTCGAGCGCCTCGGCGGCGGGCTTCATGAGGCTCGAGTGGAACGGCGCGGAGACCTTGAGCGGAAGGACGCGCTTGGCGCCGATCTCCTTGGCGCGGGCCACGAGGGCGTCCACGGCGGCCTTTTCGCCTGCCACGACCACCTGACCGGGGCTGTTGAAGTTGACGGCCTCGATCACGCCTTCGGAGCGCACGGTCTCGAGGGCGGCCTCGACCGCCTCGTCGGAGAGGCCGAGCACGGCGGCCATCGAGCCGCTGCCGACGGGCACCGTCGTCTGCATGGTTTCAGCGCGGAAGCGCACGAGACGGCGGGCCTCCTCGAAGGAGAAGGCGCCCGCGGCGGTGAGCGCCGAATATTCGCCGAGCGAGTGGCCGGCCATCACCACGGGGGCGGGACCGCCGAGCTCTTCGTAGAGTCGGAAGAGCGCCACGGAGGCGAGCAACATCGCGGGCTGGGTGTTCACCGTGAGGGAGAGCTCCTCGGCGGGACCTTCATGGATGAGGGTCGAAAGAGGGAAGCCGAGGGCGCGGTCGGCCTCTTCAATGAGGGCCGCGGCGGCGGGCTCGGCCGAGATCGAGTCGAGCATGCCGACCGACTGGGAGCCCTGTCCGGGGAATACGAAAGCAATACGCATGAGTCGTTCTCTCGGGCGGCGCACCGGCCGCCCCGTTTCAATGAATGATCAGTTCCAGCGCAGGAGCACGGAGCCCCAGGCCATGCCGGCGCCGACGCCCTGCAGGAGGGCGAGGTCGCCCGCCTTGACGCGGCCGTTCCTGACGGCCCAGTCCAGGGCGAGCGGGACGGAGGCGGCGGAGGTGTTGCCGTGCGTGGCGACAGTCTTGACCATGTTCGCGTCCTCGATGCCGAGCTTCTTGGCGACCATGGTCATGATGCGCAGGTTGGCCTGGTGGGGCACGAAGCACTTCACGTCGGAGGTGGCGACGCCTGCCTCCTCGCAGACCGCCTGGGCGCTCTTGGTGAGACCGTCCACGGCGAGCTTGAAGACCTGGCGGCCGTCCATGCGGATGAAGGGGCAACCCGTCGTCTCGCCGTCGACGAGGTGTGCGTCGAGGCCGAGCACGTTCTCGTCGTGGCGGCCGTCGGCGTAGAGCTTCGCCGAGAGGATGCCGGGTTCTTCGGAGGCTTCGAGCACGAGCGCGCCGGCGCCGTCGCCGAAGAGCACGCACGTGGTGCGGTCGTTCCAATCGAGCACGCGCGAGAGCGTCTCGGCACCGATCACGAGGGCGCGGCGGTAGCCGCCCGCACGGATCATCGAGTCGGCGACGTTGAGCGCGTAGACGAATCCGGCGCAGACGGCCTGGATGTCGAAGGCGGCCGAGCCCGGGGCGCCGATGGCGGCCTGCACCTGGCAGGCGGTCGACGGGAAGACGCGGTCGGGCGTCGTGGTGGCCACGATGATGAGGTCAATCGCGGAGGCTTCAAGACCGGCCGCTTCGAGCGCCTTGCGGGAGGCCTCGACGGCGAGCGCCGTCGTGGTTTCGCCCTCCCCGGGGCGCGCGATGTAGCGGGTTTCGATCCCGGTGCGCGTGCGAATCCACTCGTCGCTCGTCTCCACGCCGCGTTGGGCGAGGCGTTCGGCGAGTTCGTCGTTGCTGACGCGCTCCTTGGGAAGGGCGGAGCCCGTTCCGATGACACGTGAATACATCATCTCTGGATATCCTTGGAAATTCGGTTCTTACTTTTTCGTTTCGTGGCCGCCGGCCGCTCCGGCCGGGGCGTCCCCGCCGTCGGTCACGAGCTCGTAGGGCCAGTGCCTTATGCCACGGAAATTATAAACGTGATGATAGCCCGCAAGGGCGAGGCGGCGCGCGGCGCGGTCGGCACGGACGCCGCTGCGGCAGTAAACCATGAGAGGACGGTCCGCGTTCTCCACGCCCTGGAGCTTCTCACCGGGCTCGATCGTGTCGAGCGGGATGTTGACGGCGCCCGGAACATGCCCCGCATCGTACTCGACGGGATCGCACACGTCGATGACGAGCGGCTTCAACTCACCGGGAAGAAGGGGCCGGGTGATCATGCGCCAGGCCTGTTCGGCCGAAACGGTCTGATAGGCGTTCTCGGTCTGCACCGGGTTTTCTGCTTCGGAGCCGCGCTGCGCGAGGGTCCCCAGACCCAGGATCACGGCGGCGGCGAGGAGGAGGTAAACGATGACGCGCAAGATGCGCCCCCTTGTTCAATCAGTCATGGCGGCCCCCTTCCCTTCCGCACCCGCGGAAAGGCGGACCCCGCCTTGAGTTTAATGGAAATCAGGGTGCCGCGGGCGGTGCCAGCGGCGGATAAGAAAAAAGGACCTGCGCCTCTCGGGCAGATCCTTTATTCCTTGGGCTCTCGACCTTCGTCTCAAGAGACCTTTCCGGGGACGGCTCGGCCGTGCCGGAAAGAAGCTTCGTGGCCTCCCGTCGAATGAACGGAGAGCCCGACTTCGACGGACGCGATTATTCGTCGGCCTTCGTCGAGATCACCTTCTTGCCGCGGTAGAAACCGGTCGGGCTGATGTGGTGACGACGATGGACTTCGCCGGTCGTCGCTTCGATAGCGGTCGGCGGATTCGTCAAGAAGTCATGAGCACGATGGTTACCGCGCTTGTTGGTGGATTTTTTGTTCTGCTGAACAGCCATGGCAAACCCCACGTTAGTGTTGAGTGTTGTTAAAACCCGTTCGTCCCACACTCATTGATGGACGTCCGGGCTTCCGGAAAATACTACCCTGACTCAAGACCGGGCCCGCGGGAATCCCCGCGGACTGCGAGCTTCAGGCACACCGCCCGTGGCGGCAGTTGAGCTTGAGGCAGACCTCAAGTCACGTAGAAAGAGGCGAATTTTAGCAAATCCAGGCCGATTTATCATCACCCAGAGCGATTTTTTTCGCTTTTTTTGGGGATGCGGGCCGGACATGCCGCCATTCATGCAAAAAGAGGACTGGTCCGCTTTGGCAACCAATCCTCTTTTCAAGAATTCTGGAGCGGGAAACGAGACTCGAACTCGCGACATCAACCTTGGCAAGGTTGCACTCTACCAACTGAGTTATTCCCGCGTTGTCTGAACTTCAATGAAGTGAAGAACTCGAATTATGCACATCCACGAAACGCTTGTCAAGGTTTCGTGCGGATAGGGCTTAAAATACCAGATTTTTGGTATTCCTGCATCCGAAAGCGGCCTTTGAAGGCCCGGACGCCCTCCCCGCACATCACTCGGAGAGCACCGCGGGGAGCGCGAAGAGGTCGCGGAGTTCCTCGCCCGAGAGCTCGCCGATCCAGCGTTCGCCCGTACCGACCGTCATCTCCTGGAGCTCCGCCTTCTCGCGGAGCCTGGCGTTGATCTTCTCCTCGAAGGTGCCCTTGGTGACGAGACGGTAGACGTTCACGTTGTTCTTCTGACCGATTCTGAAGGCGCGGTCGGTGGCCTGGTTCTCCACGGCGGGGTTCCACCAGAGGTCGTAGTGGATCACGGTGTCGGCGCGCGTGAGGTTGAGCCCCGTGCCGCCCGCCTTGAGAGAGATGACGAGCACGCGTGCGTCGTCGCGCGTCTGGATGCGGTCGACCATGGCCTGGCGCTCCTTGACGGAGACGCCACCGTGCAGGAAGTCCGGGGCGCGGCCGAGCACGGGCGCGAGCCACGAGCAGAGCCGCTCGCCCATCTCCCTGTACTGCGTGAACACGAGGACCTTCCTTCCGGCGTCGAGCGCCTCGGTGACGAGCTCCATGAAGGCGGCGGCCTTCCCGGAGTCGGGGCCCTTCGCCTCCGTTCCGAGGAACTGGGAGGGCGAGTTGCAGATCTGCTTCAGGTGCGTCATCAGGCGGAAGACGAGCGCCGTGCGTTCCGGCGTGCCCGGACGGGCGGCCTCCTCCTTCTTCGCCATGGCCTCCATGGCCTGTTCCACTTCGTGCCTGTAGAGTTCCGCCTGTTCGTGGGTCATGCCCACGTAACGGTCGCTCACGATCTTCTCGGGGAGGTCCGGAGCGATCGAGCGGTCGGTCTTGACGCGCCTCAGCATGAAGGGGGCCACCACGGCGCGGAAGCGTTCGAGCGCGACCGGATCGTTGGCGCCCTCAATGGGCATGGCGAACTCCTCGGTGAAGCGGCGGGCGGATCCGAGCAGCCCCGGCACGACGACCGAGAGGATCGACCAGTATTCAAGGAGGCGGTTCTCGACGGGGGTGCCCGACATCGCCACGACGCGGGGGATGCCGAGCGAGGTGATCGCGCGGTGGGTGGCCGTCTGCGGATTCTTCAACGCCTGCGCCTCGTCGAGGACGAGCGTGTGCCAGGGCAACGTTCGGAGCTTCTCCGCGTCGCGCATGGCCGTTCCGTAGCTCGTGAGAATGATGTCGGCCTCGCCTTCCCCGTCGAGAAGCGCGTCGAGCGCCTCGGCGCGTTTCGGACCGTGGTACCGGAGAACGTTCAGCCCCGGGGCGAAGCGCGCCACCTCGCGCTCCCAGTTCGTGAGGAGCGACGTGGGGACGACGGCGAGCACGCCCTTGCCTTCCAGGCGCCCGCTCTCCTTCAACCATTCGATGAGGGCGATCACCTGGATGGTCTTTCCGAGGCCCATGTCGTCGGCGATCAGGGAGCCGAGTCCGAGCTCGGCATTCTTCCTCAGCCACGACCAGCCCCTCTTCTGATAGGGACGGAGCGTCGCGTGGAGGCCCGCAGGGGGTTCGTACTCGGGTACCGCACGGAGCGCCTCCAGGCGTTCCTCGAGCTCGTGGTCGAGTTCGAGGGGGAAGCCCATCACGCCGCCCGAGAGCGCCACGCGCATGCGCCAGAACCCGTCGTCCTCCTCACCAGCGTCGAGCGCCTCCTTCATCTTCCTGATCGTCTCGGGATCGAGATAGACGAGGTGCTCCTTGAATTCGACGATCTCGCCCGCACGGGCGAGCAGCCGGTCGAGCTCCTCGCGGGTGAGCGGAATGTCGCCCACACGGGGTTCCCACTCGAACTTCGTCAGCGAGGCAAGGTCGAACTTGTTCTCGGAGGGGGCCTGCTTGACGGAGACGGACGCGGAGAGGGAGGGCTTGAGCATCTCCCTGAAGGAACGTGGCAGGTGCACACGGAAGCCCGCCATCTCAAGGGCGGGAAGGCATTCAAAGAGAAGTTCGGGGAGCGCCTCGCGGTTCACCGAGACCGAACGCCCCTTGCTCTCGACGACGGCGTCGATCTCCTGGCAGGTCATCGAGAAGCGCTCCATGCACTTCGTGACCGGATACCTGAGGGGCTTGTGGACGGCCTTCGAGAGGATCTCCCTGTAGGGGACGGGACGGGGCTCCCTGCCCGACTCGCGGGCGGCGGCCACCTCGTCGGGGAGCAGCACGCCCACGTTGAGCCAGGCGCCCGCCTCGGGGGCTCGTCGGATGGTGAGCACGGGCGTGAAGTCGTTTTCCGGTGCGGCACCCGCGGCAGGGGCGAAGAACGCGAGGAAGTCGTCGCGGTCGACACGCTGGGGGAACGTGCGGGCGAAGGGCCCGAGGAACGCCTCGAGCTTGACGTCGGCCTGGGCGTTCCCCTGACGCGTGCGGCCGGTGAAGCCCGATGCGTTGACGAGCGCCGTGAGCATCGTCTCGAATTCAAGGACGAACGACGAACGGGGAAGGAGCGACGGATCCGCGGCGAACGCCTCCGGCGCGACACCCTTTTCAAGCGCCCTCACCCTCAGCCAGACCGCCTCGACCCCTTCGATGACGGCCGCCACGTCGGGCCTTTCATACAAGGGGGCGTACATCACCGAGCCCATGCGTCCTTCGGAGAAGACGCCGGCGACGGGGCGGAAAAGACCTTTCTCGAGGAGCGCGAGGCCCGCGTCACGGAGCACGCACTTGAGGGCGAGCACTTCCGAATGGAGCGCCGCATAGGCGGCGGGCATCCTCAGGAAGTCGCGGAAGTTCGCGTCGCCCGGCACGACCGGGGCCGCGTCGTCCGAAAGAAGAGGCACCCCGTCGATGAAGGCGGTGGAGACGGAGAGCGGCTCCACACCCGCCTCGATGGCGTCGGCATAGGGAGGACGCCCTTCGAAGGGTGCGAAAAGCTCCAGACGGATACGAGCGGCGAAGTCCATCACATGATGGTAGAGGTCGGCCATCACGGCGCGCGAGGGCGAACCCCCGTCATTGACCGGGAACAAGAGTAGGAACCCCCGTTCGACGGGCTTCAATTCGTAATAGGGAATGCGGGCGGCAAGCGTCGTGAGGCCTTCTGCCGAAAGAGCGGCTTCCAGCCGTTCGCCGGGCGCCGCGAACGGGTCCGAAGCGAGTGCGCGTTCGTCGTGGTGCGGAAGCAGCCCCTCCATCGACGCGATCTCGCCGTGACCGAGCGTCCTCAGGTCCTCCCTGAAGTTCCACCCCTGCACTTCGAAGAGAAGCGCGGGATCCTCGTCCATGGACGCGAGGAGCGTCGCGAATGTGGCCGCCACGTGCTTGCAGTAGGTGGTGTCGTCGGGACAGGTGCAGGAGACCCTGACACCCCGCAACGTCTTCGGAATGAGGGAGAAGCCCGCCTCGTCGGCGATCACACCCACCCGCGGGTCGAAGGTGTTCTCAAGGAGCCTCCCCTTGACGACGTCGTCGGCGCCGAGGAGCTCCATGAAACGCTCGCGGGCAGCTTCGGGAATCGCGGGGAAGCGGATGGCGACCTCGTAGGGATAGCCGTAGGAGCCCATCACCTCGGAGGTGACCTCGGCGCGGTCGATCACCACCCTGAGGTTCGCGACCTTTCCGTTCTTGAAGTAGCTCCTCGCCCTGGAGAGCCTCCCCGAGTCCATGTATCGCTCGAGAAGCTCCCACCAGGCCTTCGCCCACCAGGTCGAGGCCACCCTGATCAATCGTCCCATTCCTTGTCCTTCTTTGTCGTCGGTATTCCCGGGATACGGGGATGTTGAAAACACGCCGGTCCGCATTTCGCCGGGATGTCCCTATTCTAAAGAAGCCCCGCGGCGTTCTCGAGGCCGCGGAGCGCCCGAAAATCAGGCTTTGAGGAGGGATACCCCCTAAACACGTCATGCGGCGCACACCCCGCCTTGACATCGCCCGGGTAATCAGTACAATTAACAATCTCAAGTGCGGGAATAACTCAGTTGGTAGAGTGCAACCTTGCCAAGGTTGATGTCGCGAGTTCGAGTCTCGTTTCCCGCTCCAACGGCGCGATAGCAAAGTGGTTATGCACCGGATTGCAAATCCGTTCACCCCGGTTCGATTCCGGGTCGCGCCTCCAAAAATGCGGGAATAACTCAGTTGGTAGAGTGCAACCTTGCCAAGGTTGATGTCGCGAGTTCGAGTCTCGTTTCCCGCTCCAGAATTCTTGATCACGGCGTTTTTTAACGCGTCCGCGATCCCGTTTCGGGAGTCTTAGGGCTCCAGCCCGGGATGACGAAATTGGTAGACGTAGCGGACTTAAAATCCGCCGGCAGTAAAACGCCGTACCGGTTCGATTCCGGTTCCCGGGACCAAAAAACACTTGACCCGTACAGTAATGAGCTGTGCGGGTTTTTGTTATAGGGCCGCTCCTCCGTGGAGTTCCGCCCGTTTTGCTCTTCACCCCGTCCGGTCAGCCAAGAGGCCGGACGGGTTTTTGTTGTCCATGGGAAACGCACTCCTCACGATCCCGCATCCCCACTCCCCCGACCCCCGTCGCCGCGCGGGCGGACGACCTCCCCGGCCTTCCAGCCCGGCCGTACGGTACGGTCCCTCCCCCACGACACCAACACGCACGGTCATGCGCCCCTCTGCGCAGTCCCCTCGGAAGGAGGCCGCCTGTCATCACGCCACGCCAGGCCACGTGCAGACGGATGCCACCGGCCTGATGCCCCCTGCTCCCGTCCCGGCCACCCCGCACGGACGGTCCGCCACCATCATCCTCCCCGGCCAAAGCACGAAGGGCGCACCGCTCCAAGAAGCGATGCGCCCTTTTTACGGACGAAAAAAATCCCGCCCGAAATGTATCGAGCGGGATCAATGCTATCTATCGGTCCTCAGTGGAACCGCCCAGACTGAAGCGGTTCCATGAGTGTTCCTTAGCTATTAGCCAACGAGGCTGCAAGCGAGGAAGCCGAAGGCAACCGAGATGACGATGGCGAGGGTGCCCGGGATGAAGAAGGCGTGGTTGAACACCCACTTACCGATGCGGGTCGTACCCGTGTAGTCCATTTCGACGGCGCCGAGGAGGGTCGGGTAGGTCGGGAGGACGAACAGAGCGGACACAGCGGCGAACGAAGCGACGAGCATGTAGGAGTCGTGCGGGTTGGCAGCCGTGATGCCGAGGGCACCGATGATGGCCGGGGTGATGGCCTTGGCCGTAGCAGCCTGGCTATACAGGAGCATGGAGGCAAGGAAGAACACCACAGCGAGGAGAGCCGGGATCTGGGCGACGGAGGTCGCGGCCATTTCCTTGATTTCACCAGCGTGGTTGCTGACGAACGTGTCGCCGAGCCAAGCCACACCGAACACGCAGATGCAGGCAACCATACCGGACTTGAAGACGGAGCTCTTACCGATCATGGAGACGTCGACCTTGCAGAAGACGGCGATCAGGGAGGCGATCAGGAACATGAAGCCCCAGATGGCGGCGTCACGGGGGACGACGACCGGATCAACCCAACCCACAGCCTTCGAGATGGCGGAGGCGTAGAGGACGATCACGATGATGCCGAGCAGGAAGATAAGAACGGAGAGCTTGGCATGGGGAAGGAGCTTCTTCTCTTCCTTCGTCGGAGCCTGGACGAGGCCCTTGGCGAGACGGGAGAGGTAGACGGGGTCCTTGTCGAGGTCCATGTTGGCGATCAGCGTCATGATGAAGGCGGTGACCATGCAGCCAGCGAACGTCGTGACGATCCAGAGACCGATCAGGACCGGGTAGCTCCAGCCGAAGGGTTCAAGCACGCCGGACATGTAGATCACAGCGGCGGAAACCGGGGAGGCCGTAATGGCGATCTGGGAAGCGACCACAGCGATGGAGAGCGGAACGCACGGACGGATGTGCTGTTCCTTGGCGACTTCAACGATAACCGGGATCATCGAGAAGGCGGTGTGGCCCGTACCAGCGAAGAGCGTAAGAAGGTACGTAACGAGCGGAGCGAGATAGTTGATCTGCTTCGGGTTGGCGCGAAGGATGCGTTCAGCGATCTTCACGAGGTAGTCAAGACCACCAGCGAGCTGCATGGCGGCAATGGCCGAGATCACGGAAGCGATGATCAGGATGACGTCCCAGGGCACATTACCCGGCTTCATACCGAAGGCAAAGCCCAGGACGAGCACGCCGGCGCCGCCGACATACCCAATACCGATGCCGCCGAGGCGAACACCGAGGAAAATTGCGATAAGGACTACCGCAAATTGAGCAATAATCATGAAATCCATATATTCCAATGATGCGCCGATGGCGGCGAATCAAAGTCCTCTATATTTGGTTGGTATCTATATAAATAAGTCTGAGGGGCTCTTGCGTCCCCTTCAGGCTGTATTGTACCTACTCCAAGGGAAACCGCTTATTAGCGATTTCCCTTGAATCAGTTCGTTCTAATTATTTTTCGAACTTAGGATTGATGAGGTTTTCGTAGGTGAACGTCTTGTCCCATTCTTCCTGCGTCATCATCTTCTTTTCCTTGACAACGAGGTCGTGGAGGGACTTGCCGGTGAGGAAGCCTTCGCGAGCGACGTTGGCACAGGGCTTGTAACCGAAGTGCGGCTTCAGGAGCGTGACGATACCGAGGGAGCCCATGACGAGGTCCTTGGTGTGGTCGGCATTGACGGTGATGCCGTCGATGCACTTCTGAGACAGGTGGTTGCAAGCGTTGCCGAGGACCTTCATCTGGAGGTACAGGGCGAACGTGATGACCGGTTCCATGACGTTCAGTTCGAGCTGGCCGGCGGAGGCGGCGAGCATGACCGTCGTGTCGAGACCGATGGCCAGGAAGGCGGCCTGGTTCGTCACTTCGGGGATCACGGGGTTGACCTTGCCCGGCATGATCGAGGAACCCGGCTGGAGCTGCGGGAGGTTGAGTTCGGACAGGCCGGTACGCGGGCCGGAAGCAAGGAGACGGAGGTCGTTGCAGACCTTCGTGAGCTTGACGGCGAGGCTCTTCATGGCGGAAGAGAGGACCTGGTAGGAACCGCAGTCAGACGTGGCGGCGACGAGGTCGCTGCTGTTCTGGAACGGGAAGCCGGACATTTCGGCGAGGTACTTCGAGGCGAGAGCCGGGTAGTCGGGGTGGCACGTGACGGTCGTACCGATGGCGGTGCCGCCGAGGTTGATCGTGAGGAGGTGCTTCTGAGCTTCCTTGATCAGTTCGACTTCGTCTTCGAGGGTCTTGCCCCAGCCATGGAATTCCTGGCCGAAGCTCATCGGGACGGCGTCCTGGAGGTGGGTACGGCCCATCTTGAGGACGTTCTTGAATTCGTCGGCCTTCTTGTAGAGGGAGGCGACGAGGCCTTCAACAGCCTTCACGACTTCGTTGGAGCGAAGGATGAGGCTCAGGTGAAGAGCGGTCGGGTACGTGTCGTTCGTGGACTGGCCGAAGTTGGCGTGGTCGTTCGGGGAGACGCGCTTGTCGCCGAGCGGGTAGCCGAGCTTTTCGCAAGCGAGGTTGCAGATGACTTCGTTGGCGTTCATGTTCGTGGACGTACCGGCACCACCCTGGAGCCAGTCGGTGACGAACTGATCGTTGTACTTGCCGGCGATGAGCTCGTCGCAAGCCCACATGAGGGCGTCGGCGACGTCAGCGGGGATCGTGCCGAGTTCCTTGTTGGCCTTGGCGGCAGCCTTCTTGACATAACCGAAGGCGATGGGGAAGTACTTTTCCTGGGCCATCGACATTTCGGTGATGTGGAAGTTCTGCTTGCCGCGCATCGTCTGGACGCCATAGTAGACGTCGTCAGGAATCTCTAATTCACCAAGAAAGTCGCTTTCAATACGGGACATTTTTATGCTCCTCAAAAAATACAGTGAGTTTGGTCGATGAAAACTTTCCGAATTCGGTCGGCTTTCGCTCACTTTTTAAAATCTGCGGCTTTTGTTGTTATTGCCGCAGGGTCTTCTTTCGACAGGGGCCGCCCGGAGGCGGACCCCGTCAAGTCAGAATCTTACGAACGAGCCACCTTGATGGGGATGGCCTTCTTTTCGGTCGGAAGAACCTTGTCGTAGTTCTTCATGCCCTGTTCAGCCATCTTGCGACGGATGAAGGCGATCTGGGTCTTCAGCGGAAGATCCTTCGGGCAGAAGTCATGGCAGGCGAGCAAGGACATGCAACCGAACACGCCGGACTCGTCACCGACGAGTTCGTAGTAGTCGGCGTCGTTACGCGAGTCACGCGGGTCGAGGCGGAAGCGGGCGATCTTGTTGATGCCCACGCCACCGACGAAGTCCGGACGGATGCGGACCGTACCGCAACCGGCGATACAGCAGCCGCATTCGACGCAGCGGTCGAGAACGTAGATGTCTTCGGCGAGCTGCGGGTCCATCGGCTCTTCGAGCTTGCGAAGGTCGACTTCCTTTTCCTTCATGTGAACCCACGTTTCCATGCGTTCGGACATGTTGCGCATCCACTTGCCGGTGTTGACCGAGAGGTCGCCGATGAGTTCGAAGGCGGGCAGCGGGGCCAGCGTGAACTCTTCGGGGAGGTCGCGGGTCAGCGTGCGGCAGGCCAGGCCCGGCTTGCCGTTGATCATCATGGCGCAGGAGCCGCAGATGCCGGCACGGCACACGAAGTCGAACTGAAGCGTCGGGTCGAGCGTGTCACGGATTTCGTTGAGCGCGATGAACAGCGTCATGGAGTCCGATTCCTCGAGCTCGTACGTCTGCATGTGCGGAACGCTTTCAGGATCCTGGGGGTTGAAGCGCAGGATGCTGATCTTGAGCATGCGGTGCTTCTTAGCCGGCGCCTTCGGGCTCGGCTTGTTTTGATTGATTTCAGCCATTTTAGGGGTCAGCTCCAATTAGTCTTTCAGGGGTTCGTCAATACGCTCGTTCTTGCCCTTCAAACGCTTGGGCAGGAGGTGCGTGTAAGGCATGAGGGCTTCCTGGATTTCGAAGCGGTCCTTGCCTTCGGCTTCCATCTTCTGACGGATGGCGTCGACTTCGGCCTGACGCTTGGCGGATTCGGGGTTCTCGATGTAGTTCTTGACACCGTAGCCGCGGAATCCCGGGGGGAGCTCCATCCTGGAGATGTCGAGGTCCTGATAGGAGAGGGTCGGCAGCGTGTCGCCTTCCTTCCAGGTGGCCATCGTGCGGTTGAGCCATTCAACGTCGTTACGGACCGGGAAGTCTTCACGGAAGTGAGCACCACGGGATTCCTTACGGGCGGCAGCGCCGGCGGCCACGGAGAGGGCCACGCGGAGCATCTTGCGCGTACGGTAAGCGTAGATGAGCTCGGGGTTCGGACCAACGATGTCCTTGACCGGGATGTTGAAGGAGCGCTTGTAGAGGTCTTCGAGTTCGGAGACAGCCTCTTCCATGGCCTTGCCGTGACGGAAAATACCGATCTTGGTGGTCATGATCTCCTGCATGCGGGTGCGGATCTTGACGGCGTCTTCGTTGCCACCGTTGGTGGTGAAGGCCTTCATTTCGGCGGCGACCTTGTTGACGGCGTCGTAGATGAGGCTCGTCGGGATGTCGATGCCGTTCTCGGGCTTCTCGCAGAAGTCGGCGATGTATTCACCGACGATCATGCCGGCGACGACGGTTTCAGCAACGGAGTTGCCACCGAGGCGGTTGAAGCCGTGCATGTCCCAGCAGGCGGCTTCGCCGGCGGCGAAGAGGCCCTTCAGGCCGACGGACTCACCGCTCGGGTTGGTACGGATACCACCCATGGTGTAGTGCTGGGCCGGACGGACAGGCACCCATTCCTTCGTCGGGTCAACGCCGAGGAAGTAGTGGCAGATTTCGTAGACTTCGCGGAGCTTGTGCTTGATGTGGTGTTCACCGAGGAGGGTGATGTCAAGCCAGATGTGTTCGCCGAAGCGGCTGGGAACACCCTTGCCCTGGGCGATGCGTTCTTCCATGCGGCGGGAGACCACGTCGCGGGAGGCGAGTTCCTTCTTTTCAGGTTCGACGTCGGGCATGAAGCGATGACCGTCGACGTCGCGGAGCAGACCACCGTCACCACGGCAGCCTTCCGTCACCAGGATGCCGGCGGGGAAGATGCCGGTCGGGTGGAACTGGATGGCTTCCATGTTGGAGAGCGGAGCCACGCCGGTTTCGAGGGCCAGGTCGTAACCCGTGCCGTCGCAGATCCAGGCGTTGGTCGTCACGCGGTAGATACGGCCGGCACCGCCCGTGGCGATGGCCGTGGCCTTGGAGACGTAAGCCATGAGTTCGCCGGTGATCAGGTCACGGACGACGGCGCCGTAGCAGCGCTTGCCGTCGTGGATCAGGGACATGGCTTCAACACGTTCGATGACGGGAACCTGTTCAGCAATGAGGCGGTCGGACACGGCGTTGAGCATGGCGTGGCCGGTACAGTCGGACACGTAGCAGGTACGCCACTTCTTGGTACCGCCGAAGTCACGCTGGTTCATGAGACCGGCGGCTTCCTTGCGTTCCGTAATCGTGACCTTTTCGCCGTTGATGATGACCTTGCGATCGCCGGCCGTGATACGGCTCCATGGCACACCCCAGGCGGCGAGTTCACGCACGGCCTTCGGGGAGGTGTTCACGAACATGCGGACCACTTCCTGGTCGGCACCCCAGTCGGAGCCACGGACCGTGTCGCCGAAGTGGACGTCTTCGTTGTCACCGGCACCCTTAATGACGTTGCCGAGGGAGGCCTGCATGCCGCCCTGAGCGGCCTTGGAGTGACTACGTTTCGGAGGAACCAGCGACAATACGATCGCATCATGGCCGCGGTGCTTGGCAGCAACGGCCATACGAAGACCGGCCAAGCCGCCACCGATCACGAGCACGTCGGTGTAGATAATTTTCATTCCAATGATCTCCTAAAGATCCATTTTTACGTGATGCATCCATTGGGTCATCGTCCGACGGATGCGGGGGTCAAGTTTTCAACTAGAGTGAGACACTCTGCGGCGAATGTGGACCTGCTGTGGTCCTTGTGTGCTTTATACACCCGAGGTCACTAGCGTCTAGTGGAAACTAACTAGAGTTTCGATTGAATCAAACCCAGGTGCGTCTTTACACTTCTTAAGCTTCAGAAAAGTACGTATATCTACGTACTTTCTGATGTAGCCCTTTCGAAGTGTCCTTTCTACAAGGTCATAAGCATTTCGCATTACGCCCGCTCAGTTTAATAAAAACGTAACCCTTTTATCATTCGGGGAAACCCTAACCCTCAACAATCGTTGCAACCCAGCGGAAATCGTTGAGTTAGAGGGAAATTATCCTATTTCGTTTTGTGCGGACCGTCCGAATCCGGAAGGAAAAAACCGTCGTGCGGCACACTCCTCGAGCGTTTACGCTCATGATTCGGAAGAGAAAACTATCACTTTATGGTTAGTACGTTTCCCGAATACATCCCTACACACTTCACCTTATCCCTTGTGCGGCGCGGGTTTTCGCGATACGTATATTTACGTATGTTCCTATGAAATCGATAGGATTTGTGTAAATTACCGATAGTCGACCAAACTATCGGATACGGAATGCTGATAGAATATGTATTATTCCTATCGAACAAGCAGTTTGATTACATCGAACATATCGACGGTGTAGGCGACAAGATGCTTGTGCCCCCGAGGATTGACGGGGCCCAGCAATTCAAGTCGCTCCGCCGCGACCATCACGTGAAGGCCCGACCATCATGAAGAAAGCCATCCAAACCCAGGACGCCCCCGCCGCAATCGGCCCATACAGCCAGGCTATCGTCCACAACGGCACCGTCTACGTTTCGGGCCAGCTCGGCCTCGACCCGGCCACGGGCAGGCTCGAGGAAGGCGTCGCGGCCCAGGCCTCGCGCGCGCTCGACAATATTAAGAGCATCCTCCTCGCCGCCGGCGCCGAACCGGCCGCGATCCTCAAGGCGACCGTCTTCATGACCGACCTCGGCGAATTCGCTACCGTCAACAAGATCATGGAGGAGCGCCTCCCCGCGCCGTTCCCGGCCAGGAGCTGCGTCGAAGTATCCGCACTCCCGAAGGGCGCCCTCGTTGAAATCGAAGTCATCGCGGGACTCTGACCGATGGCCGGACGTATGAACAACGAGCCCGCGGGTCCGATCGAGCAGCCCAAGCTCGGACCGATCGGCGAGCGGCTCGAGAAGCTCGGCCTCGTCAGGGACTGGGACTTCGCGCTGCACCTGCCCTACCGTTACGAGGACCACACCAAGGTGACGCCGCTCTCGGCGCTTCCCATGGGGCAGGCCGTCCTCGTCGAGGGCGAGGTCATCGAAAGCCACTCCTTCCGAACCGCCCGCGGCGAACAGTTCCTCGCCACGCTGAGGGACGAGTCGGGTGGCATGCTCAAGCTGCGCTACATCCATTACTACCCCTCCGTGTCGAGCCAGCTCGCACGCGGCAAGTTCGTACGCGCCTATGGAGAGCCGCGCCCCGCCTACGGCGGCGGCCTCGAGATCATCCATCCGAGGATCATGACGGGCAGGAACGCCCTCACGGAACTCTCCGACAAGCTCACCCCGGTCTACCCCGCGGGCGAAGGGATCCAGCAGAACTGGCTGAGGAAGCGCATCGACCGCGCACTCCTCGACCTCGTACTCGACGACCCGCTTCCCGAAGAGGTGCGCACCCGGCTCGGCCTCCCCGAATTCAAACCCGCCCTGCTCTCGATCCACCATCCGGATGCGGATGCGAGCCAGGCCTCCCTCGACGCACATGCGACGCCCGGCTGGCGCCGCCTGATCTTCGACGAGCTGCTCGCCCAGCAGGTGGCGCTCCTCAAGGTGCGCTCGAACCGCTCGGGCCACGAGGCGGCATCCCTCAAGGGCGACGGCTCCCACACCGGGAAGTTCCTCCGAGGACTCCCCTTCGCGCTCACGCGCGCGCAGGCACGCGTCTATAAGGAAATAACGGACGACCTCGAACGGACCTCGCCGATGAACCGCCTCGTCCAGGGCGACGTGGGCAGCGGCAAGACGGTCGTGGCGGCGCTCGCCGCGCTCACCGCGATTGAAAGCGGACGGCAGGCCGCCCTGATGGCGCCCACCGAAATCCTCGCCGAACAGCATTACAAAAAGCTCAGGACCTGGCTCGAGCCGCTCGGTATCCCCGTGCACTGGCTCGCCAGCTCGACGCCCGCGGCCGAGAAACGCCGCGTGATCGAGGAGCTCGCCGGGGGCGAGCCCTCGCTCACCGTGGGCACGCACGCCCTGATCCAGGACCAGGTGAAGTTCGCCTCCCTGGGTCTGGCGATCGTCGACGAACAGCACCGCTTCGGCGTCGCCCAGAGGCTGGGCCTGCGACGCAATGCCGGCGGCGAACTCTGGCCGCACCTCCTGATGCTCTCGGCGACGCCGATCCCGAGGACGCTCGCCATGAGCTACCTCGCCGACCTCGACGTCTCCGTGATCGACGAGCTCCCGCCGGGGAGGACTCCGATCGTGACGAAGCTCGTGAGGATGTCGCGCCGCGACGACGTGGCTCACCTCGTGACCGCCGCCGTCGAGAAGGGACGCCAGGCCTACTGGGTCTGCCCCCTGATCGAGGAGAGCGAGAAGGTGGACCTCCGGCCCGCCGTCACCTCATACGAATACCTGAAGAACGCCTGTCCGGGCATCACCGTGGAGCTCATCCACGGCGCCCTCCCCTCGGCAGAGAAGGACGACATCATGGAGCGCTTCGCCCGCGGCGAGATCGCCGTGCTCGTCTCGACGACCGTGATCGAAGTGGGCGTGGACGTGCCGAACGCCACGCTCATGGTGATCGAACAGGCCGAACACTTCGGGCTCGCACAGCTCCACCAGCTCAGGGGCCGCGTCGGACGCGGCACCGGACGGAGTGCGTGCGTGCTCCTTTTCGACGAACCCCTCTCGGAAAACGGCCGCGAACGCCTCAAGGCGATCCGCGAGACGAACGACGGATTCGAAATAGCACGCCGGGACCTCGAACTGAGGGGCCCCGGGGAATTCCTCGGCGAGAGGCAGTCGGGCATGCCCATGCTGCGCTTCGCCGACCTTGAACGGGACGAACCGCTCCTGAGGGAGGCACAGGCCTTCGCGAGGAAGTGGCTCGAAACCTCGCCCGATGAGGCCGCGGCCTTCAGCGAGCGCTGGTTCAAACCCGAGAACGATTTTTTAGCGGCTTGAGGACGCCCAGGGAACGTCCCCGGCCCCAAACTTTCATCAACCTGGAGGACGAGCCGGTCCCAACTCCAGACCGCTCGTGAACTTGAACATGACACTTACCGAATTACGCTACATCGTCGCGGTCTCCCGCGAACGCCACTTCGGACGTGCGGCGGCCGCCTGCCAGGTGAGCCAGCCCTCGCTCTCGGTGGCCATCCGCAAGCTCGAGGACGAGCTCGGCGTGCGACTCTTCGAGCGCCGCAGCAACGACGTCGGCCTCACCGCCATCGGCGCCAAGATCGTCGAACAAGCTGAAAAGGTCCTCATGGAGGCCAAACACCTCGGCGAACTCGCCCACGAGGGCCGTGACCCGCTCGGCTCCCCTCTGCGTCTGGGCGTGATCTACACGATCGCCCCGTACCTTCTTCCGAAGCTCGTCCAGCAGATGATGGTCGACACCCCGAAGATGCCGCTCTACATCCAGGAGGGCTTCACCTCCGAGTTGATCGTCCAGCTGCGCTCGGGCCAGCTCGACGTCCTCATCCTCGCCGACACGATCGACGACTCGACGATGAACAAGCGCACCCTCTACCAGGAGGACTTCGTCGTTGCCGTCCCGTCGCACCACCCGTGGATCAACCGCAGCTACATCGGCGTCAACGAACTCCACGACCAGACGATGCTCCTGCTCGGTGCGGGCCACTGCTTCCGCGACCAGATCCTGGACTTCTGCCCGGACCTCATGCGTCCGAACCTCGGCTCCAACGACGTGCGCCACACGGTCATCGGCTCGAGCCTTCAGACGATCAGCCACATGGTGATCCAGGGACTCGGCATCACGGTGCTCCCGGCCTCGTCGGTCCCGTTCCTCGCCGGCAGCGAGGAGGACCTGAAGATCCTCCCCTTCAAGAACCCGGCTCCGAACCGCCGCGTCATCCTGATGTGGCGCAAGAGCTTCTCGCGCGAGGCCGTCATCGACGCAATCGCCGAGTCCGTCTCCAAGCTCCAGCTGAGCGGGTGCTACCCGGTCGCCGAGGACGCCAAGGACGCGAAGTTCTGAAATCACGAAACCTTCCGAGGAACACCCCATGAAGAAGAACTCCGCCGGTCCGGACGTCGAAAGGAACGGATGGCTCAAGTTCGGTGACAACATCGACCTGGTCATCCGCATCCTGCTCGCAGCCGTCGTGGGCATCGGCATCTACTGGGTGCTCAAGCCTTTCCTGACGGCCATCCTGATCGCCGCCATCCTCGCCGTCGTCTCCTGGCCGATCTACGCCAGGGTGCGGCGTTGGTGCGGCAACGGGACCACGCTCCCGGCCTCGATCATGGTCGGGGCGCTCGTCATCCTCGTCCTCATCCCGGTGAGCCTGGCGCTCATCTCAGTGGCCCAGAGGATCCCCGCGATCATCCATTGGGTGCGCGGCTGGATCCACGCGGGCTTCCCCATTCCGGAATGGATCCTCTCCCTGCCGTACGTGGGCCCCTGGCTTGCCTCCGGCCAGATCACCACGATCGACATGTCCCAGCTCGGCCCCACGATCCAGAAGATCGTCGAGCCGGCCTCGAGCTGGATCCTCAACGCCACGCTCAATGTCGGCCAGGGCCTCATCCAGATCGCCCTCGTCGCCTTCGTCGTGTTCTTCTTTTATAGGGACGGACTCTGGTTCGCCGAAAGGGCGCGCCTGATCATGCGCCGCCTCTCGGGCTCGCTCTCCACGGAGCTCACCGGCATCCTCGTCAACACGACGCGCTCGGTGATCTTCGGTCTGATCGGCACTGCGATCGGCCAGGGCGTCGTCGCCGGCATCGGCTTCTGGATGACGGGCGTGCCGCGTCCGATCCTGCTCGGCACCCTCGTGACGTTCCTCTCGATCATCCCCGTCGGGCCTCCCCTCGTCTGGATCCCTGCGGCCGCATGGCTCTTCGCCACGGGCCAGACCGCCCAGGCCGTGATCCTCGCCTTCTGGGGACTGCTCGTCGTGAGCTCAATCGACAACTTCCTCAAGCCCGTGCTCATCTCGCGCGGGACGAGCCTGCCGATCAGCCTGATCTTCCTCGGTGTGTTCGGTGGCGTCTTCGCCTTCGGATTCATGGGCTTGATTCTCGGTCCGGTCCTGCTCGCCGTGGGTGTGGCCATGCTCAAGGCGTGGACCGATTCGAACCTGGAGACGACCGGGCAGAGCGTCCCCGCCGAAGGAACCGACAGGGAACCGGAAGGCCGGGAGCAGGCGGCTGAAGCCCCCGCGGAGGGCTCTTCCGACACAACTCCGAAAATCCCTTAGGACACACTCAGAAAACCAAGAGCAAGTAGGAAAAGACGAAATCTAGGCATTTTGTCTTAGCCCAAACAAGTCACTTGTTCTTTTTTAACGACAACCTAGGGAAATTCCTGATTAAGAGCGGACCCCGATAAGGGGTTCTGCTCTTTTTTCTTGTTTTTCAATGGACTATGATACCCACATCGTTTCCATGGGCATTGACCGGCCGGCCGACAACCCCCAATCGTCCCCGATACGGGGAAAATCAGGGTTGATACGGTGAAATTCTTAGGCATACTAAAGGTCGGTAACACAATGTAAAGAAGGCGGCATGGCTCGAAAAGTTCCGCGTTCTTCACCATGTGGAACCGATAAAAGAAAATCAGGAGCTACCACTATGTCGATTCTTTCCTGGCTCGCAATCGTCGTCATCATTCTGGCGGTTGTGGCTTTAGTCAAGCGACTCG
>CAJMRV010000003.1 GCA_905215795.1 uncultured bacterium
GGACTCGAACCGACACGCCTTGACGGCGTCAGGACCTAAACCTGGTGCGTCTACCAATTTCGCCACCCCCGCACGGGGCAAGCCGAATTGTACCGATTTTTGCCCGTCCGGGGTAGGGCGGCCGGGAAAAACTCAGTTGGGCTGGTCTTCTTCGGAGGACGTGTCCCCGAGGAAGAGCGCCTGACGGCGGCGGTTGTACTCGCCCCAGGTGATCCTGCCCTTGAGGAGGTCGTTCTGGAGGGCCGTGACGGCCGGCACGAAGGTCGCCTCGCTCCTTTCGGCGCGCTCGACGTAGGGCTTGTAGCCCGAGGCGCGCATCCAGTCGCGCATCTGTGAGTTGAGGTTGTTGAGGGCGCTGAAGACGGAACGCGCGGCGTTGGCTTCGTTGCGGGTGATCTTGCGCTTGCTCGAGAGCTGCTTCTCAGTCAATCCCGAGGGCAGGCAGGCCGTCTGCGCGAAGTAGGCGCGGTGCTTCTGGGAGATGCACACGGCGTGCGTGAGGCGCGCGATCTGCTTGACCTTGAGGTTGAAGGCCGCCTTGGACTTCTGTTCGAGGATCTCCTCGGGGGAGGGTTCCTTCACGACGGGCGCGGCCTCGACGGCGGCGGCCCCGTCACGGGGTTGTCCGAGGCCTTCGAGTGTCTTGCAGCCCGAGAGGCCGGCCGTGAGGATCACGGCGACGGCGAGAAGCTTGATCTTTTTGTTGTGGCGCCCCTGCATAGGAAAAAGAGTCCCCCGGAGTTGGATGTCGTGAAAGCGGAGGCTAAATATTAAAGCACGTTCCCGTTTTCGGCAAACCCCCCGTCACAAACGCTTGCAGATTAAAGACTTACGCGGGCTGTTAGGGAATTTCTGGAAAGCAGGTGCGGGGGCGTTTCGGTATAATACGGAATTCGTTTTGGGCTCACGCCTGAAAAAGCGGGGTTCCCGATGGGTTCCCGGGGCGCCGAGAGGCGTTCCGACGGAGGCCCTCCGGAGGACCTCCCGAGTTTCTCGAGCTCTTCGCCGGGGCGGGACTTCCAAAGGGAAGGCCGTCCCTGACGGAGAACTTCTTTTTCAATGTCCGCGGGGCGCTCCGCAGAGCCGGACGCACCGTGTTTTTATAAAGATTCAGACAATGACCGAACAAGAAAACGTCACCGCCGAAAAGACCGCCGAAGTCAACCCCCTCGAGCGCTCCCTCGACCTCGTGGTGAGCTACGCCGATTCCGAAGCCCTGGTCCAGAAGGCCCTGCGCCGCTATGCCAAGGAAGCCAAGGTCCCCGGTTTCCGCAAGGGTCACGTCCCCGCCGACCAGGTCCGCCGCATGTACGGCGCCCGCGCCTTCGACGAATCCGTCAACGAACTCGTCGGCAAGGCCTGGATGGAAGCCGTCGAGGCCCAGAAGCTCGCCGTGGCCGGCTACCCCCGCATCGACGCGGTTGAAAACGCCGACGACAAGGAGAACATGCACTTCAAGGCCGTCTTCGAAGTCTATCCCGACGTCGAGATCCCCGACTTCTCCAAGGTCGAGCTCAAGCGCTACGTCTGCCCGGTGACCGACGCCGAAGTCGAACAGACGATCGACGTCATGCGCCGCCAGCGCGCCACGTACGACGTGGTCGACCGCGCCGCCAAGAAGGACGACCGCGTCAAGGTCAACTTCGACGGCAAGAAGGACGGTGAGAAGTTCGCCGGCGGCTCCGCCGAAGGCTACTCCTTCGAACTCGGCCAGGGCCGCATGCTCCCCGAATTCGAACAGGCCGTCGAAGGCATGAAGGCCGGCGAGAAGAAGACCTTCCCGCTCACGTTCCCGGCTGACTACGGCATCAAGGACCTCGAAGGCAAGGCCGTCGAGTTCGACGTCGAAGTCGTCGAAGTCTCCGAACCCAAGCTCCCCGAAGTCAACGACGACTTCGCCAAGAGCCTCGGCGTCGAAGGCGGCGTTGAAGCCATGCGCAAGGAAATCCGCGCCAACCTCGAACGCGAGGTCAAGGCCCGTCTCGAAATGAAGACCAAGGCCGAAACGATGGAAGCCGCCGACAAGATCTGCCAGTTCGCCGTTCCGCAGGTCCTCGTCCAGAACGAAGCCGCCAACCTCGGCCAGCAGATGGTCCGCGACCTCATGGCCCGCGGCATCGACACGAAGAACATGCCCCAGGTCCCGCCGGAAGCCTTCCTCGAGCAGGCCAACCGCCGCGTCCGCCTCGGCCTCTTCGTCGACGCCCTGATCAACAAGGAGAAGGTCGCCGGTTCCGACGAACAGGTCCGTGAGATGGCCGAGAACATCGCCGCCAGCTACGAAGAGCCCAAGGAAGTCGTCGACTACATCATGAACAACCAGGAACGCGTCGCCGGTCTCCGCGCTCAGGCCACGGAAACCAACGTCTGCGAATGGATCCTCTCGAAGGCCAAGACGGTTGAGGAAAAGCTCGACTTCAACAAGCTCATGACCGGTCAGATCTGATCTGACTTCGATCGAGAAGCATGACCGGCCGACGGCGCCGCCCACGCGGGGCCACCGGCCGGATCCAGACGGAGAGACCGCCCGCGCGTGAACGAACGCGCCACGGCCTCCCCGAAGACGGAGGGCCCGACGAAAGCGATTTTGTCGGGCCTTTTCCACCGAGGAGGACGGACCCCATGGCCCGGCGCCTCCTTTTGTTTTCCATGCGGTCCCGTCCCCGGCCTCCGGGCGGCGGGGGAATGGTTACGTTTTTTCGAGCCGCTCCGCCTTCTGATCGAGGCGGCGCGGGGTATCGTTCGATACAATGAAGGAATCCGACTCCCCGGAGCCGGGTCCGCGGTGCCGATGGCGCCTCACGGGCCCGCCGCGCGCGGGGGATTCCACACAGACACACGGGCGTTGCGAGCGTTGCGCCCGGACGGGGCCCGAGGGCCGGCCGTCCAAAAGCTATACGGAGACAACAATAAAATGAGCAATCTGATTCCCTACGTCATCGAGGACACGGGCCGCGGTGAACGCAGCTACGACCTTTACTCGCGCCTCCTCCGCGACCGCATCGTCTTCCTCACCGGCGAGGTGAACGACCAGTCGGCGAGCTCCGTGATCGGCCAGCTCCTCTTCCTGGAGAGCGAGAACCCCGACAAGGACATCTACCTCTACATCAACAGCCCGGGCGGCTCCGTCACGGCGGGCATGGGCATCTACGACACGATGAACTTCATCCGCCCCAAGGTCAACACGATCTGCGTGGGCCTGGCCGCCTCCATGGGCGCCTTCCTGCTCAGCTCCGGCGCCAAGGGCAAGCGCTTCGCGCTGCCGCACTCCCGCGTCATGATCCACCAGCCCCTGGGCGGCACGAAGGGCCAGGCCACGGAGATCGAGATCATGGCCAAGGAGATCCTGCGCACGAAGGCCGAGTTGAACCGCATCCTCGCCGAGAACACCGGCAAGCCGGTCGAAGAGGTCGCCCGCGACACCGAGCGCGACCACTGGCTCACCAGCCAGGAGGCCCTCGAGTACGGTCTGATCGACCGGATCTTCACGACCCGCGAGGACCTCGAGAAGGCCCTCTGACCGTCGGCGTGCCCCGACACGAGGCCCGGACGCGGCCCCCTTCGGGGACGGCCCCCGGGCACGCAAACAAAGCGAGAAAGAAATCATGAAGAAATGTTCGTTCTGCGGCCGCGATGAGAAGAGCTGCAAGGAACTGTTCGCCGGCTTGAACGGCGAGCTCGTCTGCGGCGACTGCATCCGCTCGATGGCCGACGAGATCAAGACCACGGGCCCCGTCGAGGGCGCCCCCGAAGGCGCGCCCGCCGCGCCCGAACCCGAGAAGCCGCTGCCCAAGCCCAAGGAGCTCTACGAGCACCTCGACGAGTACGTCGTCGGCCAGGAGCAGGCCAAGCGCACGCTCTCGGTGGCGGTCTACAACCACTACAAGCGCCTGAGGAACCTCGCCCGCGAGGACCGCGAGGTCGAGCTCCAGAAGTCCAACATCCTGCTGATCGGGCCGACCGGCTCGGGCAAGACGCTCCTCGCACAGACGCTTGCCAAGCAGCTCGACGTGCCCTTCGCCATCGCCGACGCCACGACGCTCACCGAAGCGGGCTACGTGGGCGAGGACGTCGAGAACATCGTCGCCAAGCTCGTCCAGGCCGCCGACGGCGACGTCGAGCGCGCCCAGCGCGGCATCATCTACCTCGACGAGATCGACAAGATCGCCCGCAAGAGCGAGAACGCCTCGATCACCCGCGACGTTTCGGGCGAGGGCGTCCAGCAGGCCCTGCTCAAGCTCGTCGAGGGGACCGTCGCCAACATGCCCGTCCAGGGCGGCCGCAAGAACCCCGGCAAGGCGATGATGAGCGTGGACACCTCCCAGATCCTCTTCATCTGCGGCGGTGCCTTCGACGGCATCAACCGCATCGTCGCGCGCCGCACCCAGAAGGGCGAGATGGGCTTCGGCGGCCGCGTCTTCAGCAAGGACGCCGACAAGAGCCTCACTGAAATCTACGCCAAGGTCGAGCCGGGCGACCTCGTCAAGTTCGGGCTCATCCCCGAACTCGTCGGCCGCCTGCCCGTGATCGCGAGCCTCGCCGAACTCGACGAGGAGGCGCTCATCGCCATCCTCACCCGTCCCAAGAACGCCATCGTCAAGCAGTACCAGGCGCTCTTCGGCATGGAGGACGTCGAGCTCGAATTCACCCCGGGCGCCCTGAAGGCCGTCGCCAAGAAGGCGATCGACCGCAAGACCGGGGCCCGCGGCCTGCGCTCCATCGTCGAGGGCGTGCTCCTCGACGCGATGTTCGACATCCCCTCCGAGGGCGACGTCGTCAAGGCCGTCGTGACGGAGAAGTGCGTCGAGGAAGGCGCTCCCGTCGAACTCGTCCGCAGGGGCTAGTCCCGCCGCGCCCGCCGGGCGCGGTGACGCCGGGGGTTGAAAAACAAGCTTTTCGCCCCCATATGACAAGTAACATCCCTTTTTTAGGACTGAAGTACTTTGGCTAAGAAGAAATTGAAGATTGAGGGGTCCGTCATGACCCTGCCCGCCATCGCGGTGCGCGACATGGTGGCTTATCCCTCAACGCTTTTGAACCTGTATATCGGACGCGCGAAATCCATCGCCGCGGTCCGCACCGCGGAGAAGGCCGAGGGACAGCGCGTGGTGCTCATCACCCAGCTCAATCCCAAGGTCGACGACCCGGCCCGCGAGGATCTGTTCCCCGTCGGCACGGTCGGCACGCTCCGCCAGGTGCTCCATCTCCCGGACGGCACCAACAAGATCTTCGTGGACTGCGAGTCCCTCTGCTCGATCGACGAGTTCAAGGACGACGGCACCGAGATCACCGCGGGCGTCACCCTGATCGAGGACACGCCCGTCAAGAAGGAGCAGGAGCGCGAATACTTCGCCGCCCTCTCCGGACAGTGGCTCGACGTCACCGACGACCGTGAGAAGGCCACGGTGAGCGAACGCATCGAGGGTTCGAAGACCCTCGACGAGCTCATCCGCGAGGTGCTCACGTACCGCCGCGTGCCCGTCGCCGAATGCATGGAGGTGATCCGCGCCTCGAGCAGCGTCGACCGCGCCGTGCAGGCCCTGGTGGTGCTCTCGCGCGCCAAGGAGCTCAAGGACGTGCGCCAGCGCATCGACTCCCTGGTCAAGTCCCAGATGGAGAAGAACCAGCGCGAGTACTACCTCAACGAACAGATGAAGGCCATCCGCCGCGAACTCGGCGACGGCGACGGTGAGGACGAGCTCTCCGAGCTCGGCGAGCGCATCAAGTCGCTCAAGCTCCCCGCCAAGGTCGAGGAGGCCGCGCGCGCCGAACTCAAGCGCCTGCGCCAGATGCCCCCGATGAGCTCGGAGGCCACGGTCGTGAGGAACTACCTCGACGTGCTCCTCGACGTGCCATGGACGAAGACGACGAGGATCTCCAAGGACCTCGCCAAGGCGAAGACGATCCTCGAGGAGGACCACTACGGCCTTGAGAAGATCAAGGAGCGCATCCTCGAGTACCTCGCCGTGCAGCACCGCGTCAACAAGGTGAAGAGCCCGATCCTCTGCTTCGTGGGCGCTCCGGGCGTGGGCAAGACCTCGCTCGGCCAGTCGATCGCGAGGGCCACGGGCCGCAAGTACGTGCGCATGGCCCTGGGCGGCGTGCACGACGAGAGCGAGATCCGCGGCCACCGCCGCACCTACATCGGCGCCATGCCCGGTCAGATCGTCAAGTCGATGATGCGCGTGGGCGTGAAGAACCCGCTCTTCCTGCTCGACGAGATCGACAAGGTGAGCTCGGACTACCGCGGGGACCCCGCGGCCGCGCTCCTCGAAGTGCTCGACCCGGAACAAAACAGCGCCTTCCAGGACAATTACCTGGATCTTCCCTACGACCTCTCGGACGTGATGTTCGTGGCCACCTCCAACAGCTACAACATCCCGCCCGCGCTGCTCGACCGCATGGAGGTGATCTCGCTTTCGGGCTACACCGAGGATGAGAAGCTCCACATCGCCGAGCGCCACCTGATCCCCAAGCAGATGGAGGCCAACGGCATCACGGCCGACGAAGTGGAGATCACCTCCGAGGCGATCCTCTCGATCGTGCGCTACTACACCCGCGAGGCGGGCGTGCGCGGTCTCGAGCGCTCCATCGGAAAGATCCTGCGCAAGGTCGTCTTGAAGAACGAACAGGCCGAGGCCGAAGCCGCCGCCAAGGCCGGCCGCAAGACGCGCTCCAGGAAGAAGGCCCCCGTCGTCAAGACGGTCGTCACCCCCGAGAACCTCAAGGACTTCCTCGGCGTGGCCCGCTACACGATCGGCCAGGTCGCGGCGGCCCCGCGCGTGGGCGTCGTCAACGGACTGGCCTGGTCCACCGTGGGCGGCGACATCCTCCAGATCGAAGCCCAGACGTTCCCCGGCAAGGGCGCCGTGCAGCGCACGGGCTCGCTCGGCGACGTCATGAAGGAGAGCGTGGAGACGGCCCGTTCGGTCGTGCGCTCCCGCGCCCGCGACTGGGGCATCGATCCCGAACGCTTCTACAAGACCGACCTGCACGTGCACTATCCCGAGGGGGCGACCCCGAAGGACGGTCCGAGCGCCGGCGCCGCCACGACGACGGCGATCATCTCCGCCATGACCGGCGTGGCCGTCCGCGCCGACGTCGCCATGACCGGCGAGATCAACCTCCACGGCGAGGTGCTCGAGATCGGCGGCCTCAAGGAGAAGATCCTCGCCGCGATCCGCGGCGGCTGCAAGATGGTGATGATCCCGCAGTCCAACCTGCGCGACCTCGACGAAATGCCCGAGGGCGTCGTCAAGAGCATCGACATCGTGGCCGTCAGGACGATCGACGACGTGCTCAAGCACGCCCTCGTCGAGGGGCTCAAGCCGCTCGAGGAAGAGAAGGCGGGCGGAAAGGAGGAGGCCAAGGCCGAGAAGAAGGCCGAGAAGAAGACCGCCTCCAGGACGTCCTCCAAGAAGAAGGCCGCCGGCGCGGCGAAGAAGCCCGCCGCCGGCAAGGATGAAGCGGAGGCGCCGATCCCGGCCAAGCCCGCTTCACGCCGCACGAGGAAGACGAAGGCCGAGGCCTGAGTCCTCCCCGGATGAAACCGGACTCCACGCCGCCTGATGCCTCCGGCGGCGCGGGGTCCTTTCTTTTTTCCGGCGGGGGACGGCGCGTCCCCCTCCCGAAGACGCGTCATGACGGGGAGGTGGTAGTCTCAATACCCCATTTATGGTAGAGACTTTCCGTGCCCGTCTCTATAAAATAAACAACCTGTTCAGCGAAAAAGCTTGAAGAGTACCGTTTTCACGGGTTCTTAGCTCAGTTGGTAGAGCGGCGCGTTTACACCGCGTAGGTCGGGAGTTCGAGCCTCTCAGGACCCACCAGATCTGAGACGGATACTTGACAATACGTAAAAGCTCTGTATAATTCGATACTCTTTGCTGAAAACTTGAGCATCATTCGGAAACGGAGTGGTAGTTCAGTTGGTTAGAATACCGGCCTGTCACGCCGGGGGTCGCGGGTTCGAGTCCCGTCCACTCCGCCAACGCTAACAAGGAAATGAGGCGAACCCATGGGTTCGCTTTTTTTTTGACCGTAAAAACCCTTTTCTTCATTCAACCATAGGACGACCCAATGCTTGAGTCATTTCGCAATCACAAGCGCTGGCTGATGTTCATCTCCATGGTGCTCATCATTCCGAGCTTCGTGGTCACGGGTATCTACAGCTACAACCGGTACCGCGAAGGAGACCATTCGCTCGCCGAAGTCGGCAAGGTGAAAATCGAACGTCAGCAGTACGACCAGCTCAAACGCGAGGAACTCGAACGCCTGCGCATGCAGCTCGGCGACCAGTTCCGCCCCAACATGCTCGAGACGCCCGAGATGCGTGAACGCCTCGTGACGATGCTGCTTGACCGCGCCTCCACCCAGATCATGCTCAACCGCGAGCACATCGACGTCTCCGAAGCGCAGGCCATCGAGATCATCAAGGCCCAGAGCGCCTTCCGCGGCAAGGACGGCAGGTTCGATCCCGAACTCTACGCCCGCTACCTCCAGAGCCAGGGCAAGTCCGACGCGTGGTTCGTCCATGAAATCCGCCAGAAACTCGCCGAAATGACCCTCGTGGGCGGCGTCACGGACACCGTGACGATCCCCAAGACGGTCGTCGACACCCTCTACAACCTCCTCACGACCGAACGTGAAGTCCGCACGATGATCTTCAACGCGGGCGACTACCTCTCCAAGGTCGAGGTCAAGCCCGAGGAGCTCAAGGCCTACTACGACTCGCACCAGGCCGAGTTCGTCTCCAACGAGCACGTCAACGTCCAGTACGTGACGCTCACGCCCGAGGACTTCGTCGATTCGATCAAGGTCGACGAGGACACCCTGAAGACGTACTACAAGAACAACCAGAAGCGCTGGACCGTCGGTGGTGAACGCCGCGCCAGCCACATCCTCATCCCGTTCGGTTCCGACGAGGCCGCCGCCAAGGCCAAGGCCGACAAGATCGTCGCCGAGCTGCGCGAGCATCCCGAGAAGTTCGCCGAAGTCGCCAAGGCCGAATCCGCCGACCCGGGTTCCGCCAAGAACGGCGGCGACCTCAACTTCTTCGGCCCCGGCATGATGGTCCCCGAATTCGACAAGGCCGTCTTCTCGGCTGAGAAGGGGAAGATCCTCGACCCGGTGAAGACCCAGTTCGGCTACCACATCATCGAGGTGACCGACGTCAAGCCCTCGACCGTGCGCCCCTATGAAGAGGTCCGTCCCGAGATCGTGAAGCTCTACCAGCAGGAAATGGCCATGCGCGAGTTCGCCGAGAAGGCCGAGGACTTCACCAACATCGTCTATGAGCAGCCCGACAGCCTCGAACCCGTCGTCGAGAAGTTCGGCCTGAAGCTCAAGACCGCCGACGACATCACCCGTGAGGGCTCGTCCGATCCCAAGCTCAAGAAGATCTTCAACGCGCACGTCGTCGACGCCCTCTACGAGGCCGAGTCCCTCCAGGAGAAGCGCAACACCTCCGCCATTGAAGTGGGCCCGAACATGCTCGTCTCCGCCCGCGTGGTGAAGTACTTCCCGAAGGCCGTGCGTCCGTTCGACGACGTGAAGGCCGCGATCGAGCAGAAGATCAAGTTCGAGAAGTCGCTGGCCCTTGCGAAGGCCGACGGCGAGGCCAAGCTCAAGGAACTCCGTGAGAAGCCCTCCGACGCCGGATTCTCCAAGGAGATCTGGGTCTCGCTCTCCAACGCCCGTTCGATCGGCTTCCCCGACGCCGTGGTGAGCGACGCGATCGCCCAGGACACGGCCAAGCTGCCGGTGTACATCGGCACTGAAGCCGGCGGCGCCTACATCATCACCAACGTGCTCAAGGCGCGCGACCCCGAAGTCAAGCAGGAGAACTGGAACCTGGTGCACAACCAGATCGCCCAGATGCTGCGAGACATCGAGCTCGAGGGCTACCTCGAACAGGTCCGCGACAAGCTCGGCGCCAAGATCCTCGACCACGGCTTCATCGAAGGCCCGAAGACCGAGGAATGAGCGTGAGCTGAAAAACGGCACGCACGTCCTTTGATTGAGCGGCGCGGTTCCCGGAAAAGACGGGAGCCGCGCCGTTTTGCTTTCCTTCCTGCTGCGTCCCCGTCGTGCGTTTTCGGAGGAAGGCCGAACGAAGGGGAAGGAAGGGAAAAGAAAAGGGAGGGAAAAGGAGGAAGGGGAAGAAAAAAGGGGAAGGGCCCGTTCCGCAGCGTGTGCGGAAACGGGCCCTTCCGGATTTCACCTCATCGCGTCCGTCCCGTGTGTTTCAGGCGGGACGGACGGTGGAGGGGGATCACTTCACGTGGCGCATCTCGACGAGGCGGTCGAAGGCCGCGTGCATGTCCTCGCGGATCAGCACGTCGCGCATGGCGGCGAGCTTCTCGTAGCGTTTGTGGAACTCGGGGCGCGGCTTGTAGGCGGCGTCCTGCTCGATGTTCTTCTTGATCGTGGCGACGATGTCGTCGGCCTGGCCGACCGCGTGCGCGGCGACGATGCAGTTCGTGAGGACCGCACCGCCCGCGTTCTTGTAGCGGACGACGTTCGCGTCGAGCATGTCGCTCTTGATCTGGTTCCAGAGGTGGTCGCGGCTGCCGCCTTCGGTGACGGTGATCTCGTCGAGGTCGACGCCGCTCTTACGGTAGTTTTCAGCCAGGCTCATGTAGTCGTAGCCGATCGCTTCGAGCACGGCGCGCCACATGACGAACTGGTCGTCGTCCATCGTCATGTTGAGGAAGCACCCGCTGGCGTTCTTCTCGTTGCCGGAGCCGCCCGTGAGGTAGGGGAGGAAGAGCACGCCGTTGCAGCCCGCGGGCACGTCGGCGGCCTTCTCGCTCATCGTCTGGTAGTAGGCGCCTTCACCCGTCCTCTGGCAGACGTGGTCCTTGAACCAGCGCAGCGCCAGGCCGCCCGTCCTCACGAAACCCCAGTAGAAGTAGGAGTCGGGGAGCGTGCCCGAGTTGAAGATCAGCCCGTTTTCAGGACGCGAGAGTTCGGGGACGATGCCGTTCGTGGAGACGCAGAACATGGCGCAGGTGCCCGCGACGTCCACGCCGCGGTTGGCCTCCCAGATGCCCGAGCCGAGCATCGACTGCATCGTGTCGCCGGCGCCGCCGAGGATCGGGGTGCCCTCCTTGAGGCCCGTGCGCCCGGCGATTTCGGCGGTGAGCCCGCCGATCTTGTCCCAGGGCTTGACGATGCGGGGCATGTACTTCGGATCGATCCCGAGGATCGAGAGCTGCTCCTCGGACCAGCACTTCTTCTGGACGTCGTAGCCGAGGCCCCAGCCGCTCATGGCGCCCCAGTCGATGAAGGCCTCGTCGCCCTTGAGGCCGGCGAGCTGCATGAGGATGTAGGGGGCGTTGTGGACGAACTTGACGCCGTCCTTCTTGAAGGCCTCGTTGTTCTTGAGGAACCAGCGCGCGAAGAGCGCCGGGAACATGGGGCTCGCCTGGGGGTTGCCCGTCTCGCGCGCCCAGATGTCCAGGCCGCGTGCGTTGATCGCCTGGGCGTCCTCGGTGGTGCGGCTGTCCAGGTAGTTGATGTAGGGGGTGATCGCCTTGCCTTCGGCGTTCACGCCCACGATCCCGCAGATGATGCCGTCGCCCATGACGGCCTTCACGTCGTGGGGGTCGCGGCCCATGGCGACGAGGTCGTCGCAGCAGGCCTTCATGTTCTTCACGGCGATTTCGGCGTATTCATCGACGTTCATCTGAACCCAGCCCGGGTTCGGATACTCGAGCGTCGTGGGGAGGGAGTGCGATGTGAGGCACTGGAATTCGGCGTCGTACACGGCCACCTTCACGCTCTGGGTGCCGGCGTCGAAGCCCATGTAGAGATTGTTCATCGTGTTCCTTGTTCAAAGACGGTTGGACTGGCCTGCCCCGGGGGCCGGCCAGAAGATTTTACGGGATAGTCCGCTTATTTTAGGTCGAGTTTGTACGCACAAAATGTTAATTTTCCGGAGGAGGGTTTGACCTGGTCGGGTTTTCCCTCATATTTTTTCTCCGCCACTTCATGCGGGTCCGCCGCACGGATCCTTTTGTCCCGATGGGTCGGAGCCGGACGGCACGTTCCATCTTCGCCTTTTCCGACGAGGAAATCCACCTCGGGAAAACGGGGTCCCGGGGACGCCTCCGGCGCCCCCGGGATGCGTCAGTCCGCGACGCATGCGGACCCTGCGGGGTGGGAACCGGGGTCGCGTTCGGGTTAAAATCCCTCATCAAACGCAAAAAACACGACGTTGGGCGCCGCATGGGCGGCGCGAAGACCCGAGGTGCTGAACGCCGCGGCGCATGGAACCGCCCGCGGTGCGGATCGCCGATGATGCTGCCGCCCGCCGGGGGCGTCCCCGACGGGAATGAACGACGATTGGAAAAGGGATTTATGGCAAAGGCACAAACAAGACAGGACTACGGCGAACTCTCCATCAAGGTCCTCAAGGGACTCGAACCGGTGCGTCAGCGCCCGGGCATGTACACGCTCACCGACAATCCCCTGCACATCATCCAGGAGGTCCTCGACAACGCGAGCGACGAGGTCCTCGCCGGGTTCTCCTCGAAGATCACGCTCACGCGCCACGAAGACGGCTCGATCACGGTCGAGGATGACGGCCGCGGCATTCCGACGGGCATGCACCCCGAGGAGAAGGTCCCGGTCCTCGAGCTCGTCTTCACGCGCCTGCACGCCGGCGGCAAGTTCGCCAAGGCCGACGGCTCGAGCCCGTACTCGTTCGCGGGGGGCCTCCACGGCGTGGGCGTCTCGGTGACCAACGCGCTCTCCACGCGCATGGACGTGACCGTCTGGCGCGACGGCGAAGAGGTCGAGATCCACTTCCGCGACTCGCACGTCGTGGGCGGGATCACCCGCAAAAAGAGCCCCTATCCGAAGTCCCGCACCGGCACGCGCATCCGCGTCTGGCCCGACGCGCAGTTCTTCGACGCCCCCGAGGTGCCCGAGAAGCCCCTCGTGAGGCTCCTGCGCTCCAAGGCCGTGCTCCTTCCCGGGTGCGAGGTCGTCTACATCAACGAGAAGAACGGCTCCGAGAAGCGCTGGAAGTACGAGGGCGGCCTCCGCCAGTACCTGATCAGCGAGCTCGAGACCGAACCCTACATCGAGCCCTTCGAAGCCGAGGGCTTCGCCGACGCGGAGACCGAGGGCTTCTCCGAGGGCGAGGGCGCCTCCTGGGTGGTCATCTGGACCGAACAGGGCCCGCTCGAGCGCGAGAGCTACGTCAACCTCATCCCCACGCCCCAGGGCGGCACCCACGAGTCGGGCCTGAGGGACGGCCTCTACCAGGCCCTGATGGCCTTCATCCAGGCCCACGGCCTGCAGACCAAGGGCGTGAAGATCCTCTCCGAGGACGTCTTCTCGCGCGCCAACTTCGTCCTCTCGACGAAGGCGCTCGACCCGCAGTTCCAGGGACAGACCAAGGAGAAGCTCACCAGCCGCGACGCCATGAAGCTCGTGAGCAACTTCGTCAAGGCCCAGTTCGAGTTCTGGCTCAACGACCACATCGACGAGGGCAAGAAGCTCTCCGAGCTGATCCTCGCGCAGGCCCAGGCCCGTCAGAAGTCGGCCAAGTACGTCAAGAGGAAGTCCTCCTCCGTGGCCGTGCTCCCCGGCAAGCTCACCGACTGCGAGAGCGAGGACCTGAACCGCAACGAACTCTTCATCGTCGAGGGCGACTCCGCCGGCGGCTCCGCCAAGTCGGCCCGCGACAAGGAGTTCCAGGCGATCCTCCCGCTCAGGGGCAAGATCCTCAACACCTGGGAGGTCGATTCCGACGAGATCTACCGCTCGGACACGATCCACGACATCGCGCTCTCGATCGGCGTGGACCCCCACAAGCTCGAGGACGACCCCGACCTCAAGGGACTGCGCTACGGCAAGATCTGCATCATGAGCGACGCCGACGTGGACGGAAGCCACATCCAGGTGCTGCTCCTCACGCTCTTCTACCGCCACTTCCCGAAGCTGATCCAGGAGGGGCACGTCTTCATCGCGATGCCGCCGCTCTTCCGCGTGGACGTCCCCAAGAAGGGCCGCCGCGAGGCGAGGAAGATCTACTGTCTCGACGAGAGGGAGCTCCAGAGCAACCTCGAGAAGCTCGCCAAGGACGGCTTCAAGGAGTCCGACCTGCAGATCTCCCGCTTCAAGGGCCTCGGCGAGATGAACGAGAAGCAGCTCAGCGAGACCGCGCTCCATCCCGACACCCGCCGGCTCCTGCCGGTGAGCTTCGGCGACGTCGACCAGCTCGTCACCACGGACGTCATGAACCTCCTGATGAGCACGAATGAATCGGGCGGACGCCGCGAATGGATGGAGGTCTGGGGCGACCGCGTCGAAGCGGACGTCTGACGCCCCGTAGAAAAGGGGGCGCCCGCCGGCACCGACCACGGGGCCGCGGACCGGACACGAACAAAGACAAGCATTGAAGGAAGAACATGGGTAAGAAGACAGAGATCAAGGGTGCGGCATCGCTTTTCGACGGACTCGAGGACGAGGACGCCGACAAGGTGGTCGACACGGAAGCCGGAGTCGACGCCGCAATTGATGCGGCCGACGTGGCCGATGTGGCCGACGCGGCTGATGTGGACGATGCGGCCGATGCCGCCCAAGACGCCGACGTCGAAGAGGCGGAGGATTCCGCCGCCGACGAGGATGAAGACGTCGATGAAGGCGCCGTCGGGACGATCGGCTCGATCATGGAGGGCTCCGTCGAGAGCGACGGCGCCCTGACGCTCGCCCGCTACGCGAGCCGCGCCTATCTCGAGTACGCCATGAGCGTGGTCAAGAGCCGCGCCCTTCCGGAAGTCTCCGACGGGCAGAAGCCCGTGCAGCGCCGCATCCTCTTTGATATGGCGCGTGCCGGCCTCAAGGCCCCCGCCAAGCCGATCAAGTGCGCCCGCGTGGTGGGTTCGGTCCTGGGCTTTTACCATCCGCACGGCGACCAGAGCGTCTACGACGCGCTCGTCAGGATGGCCCAGAAGTTCTCCCTGAGGTATCCGCTCATCCACGGTGAAGGCAACTTCGGCAGCCGCGACGGCGACCGCCAGGCCGCCATGCGTTACACGGAGACGCGCCTCACGCCCTTCGCCGAACTCCTCCTCGACGAGATCGACCAGGGGGCGATCGACTACACGCCCAACTACGACGGCACGAACAAGGAGCCGGTGGTGCTCCCCGCGAAGCTCCCGATGGTGCTTTTGAACGGCGCCTCCGGCATCGCCGTGGGCATGGCCACCGAGATCCCCTCGCACAACCTCAACGAGGTGGCCGCCGCCTGCGAACTCCTCATCAACAAGCCCGAGGCGACGCTCGACGAAGTCATGGAGGTCTTGAAAGGTCCGGACTTCCCGTGCGGCGCCCAGATCACGAGCCCGGTCCCGGCGATCCGCGAGATCTACCGCACGGGCCGCGGCAAGCTGCGCGTGCGCGCCCGCTATCACTTCGAGGAGCTCCAGCGCGGCCAGTGGCAGCTCGTCGTCGACGAACTGCCGCCCGATTCCTCCGCGGCGCTTGTTTTGAACCAGATCGAACAGATCACGAACCCCAAGACGCGAGGCGCCAAGAAGACGCTGAGCGCCAAGCAGCAGCAGGCCAAGAGCGCCATGCTCTCGATCCTCGACCGCGTCCGTGACGAGTCCGACAAGGACACCGCCATGCGCCTCGTCTTCGAACCCAAGACGAGCCGCATCGACCGGCGCGAATTCCTCGACACGCTCCTCGCGCAGACCGCGCTCGAGTCGAACGTGTCGGTGAACATGGTGATGCTGGGTCTGGACGGCAAGCCCGCCCAGAAGAACCTCCTCTCGATCCTCAACGAATGGATCCGCTTCCGCACCGAGTGCGTGCGCCGCCGCACGAAGACGCGCCTGGACGCCGTCCTCGACCGCCTGCACGTCCTCGAAGGACGCATGATCGCGCTCCTCAACCTGGACCGCGTCATCGCGATCATCCGCAACGAGGACGAGCCCAAGGCCCGCCTGATCGAGGAGTTCAAGCTCACCGACCGCCAGGCCGAGGACATCCTCGAGATCCGCCTGCGCCAGCTCGCCCGCATGGCCTCCCTCGCGCTCGAACGCGAGGCCAACGAGCTCGACAAGGAGCGCGAGGGCCTCGAGAAGGTGCTCGGCAACGAACACGTCCTCAAGCGCCTCGTCGTCAAGGAGATCCGCGAGTGCGCCAAGAAGTTCGGCGACGAGCGCCGCACGCTCATCCAGGAGGCCGAAGAGGCCGTCCTCGAGCAGAAGGTGCCCGACGAACCCGTCACCGTGATCCTCTCCAAGAAGGGCTTCATCCGCACCCGTTCCGGCCACGACTACGACAGCGCCAACGCGGGCTTCAAGATGGGCGACGAGCTCGACCGCGACTTCGAGTGCCGCACCGTCGACGACATGACGTTCGTCGCCGGGGACGGCCGCACCTACACCGTGAAGGTGGCCGACCTCCCGGGCGGCCGCGGCGACGGCCTCCCGCTCTCGAGCTTCATCGACGTGGCGGCGAGCGAGGACTTCCCCGCCGTGCTGATCGGTTCGGACGACGACGAGGTGGCCCTCGCGACCACCGACGGCTACGGCTACACCGCCAAGCTCAAGGACCTCAAGAGTTCCACGCGCGTCGGCAAGCAGCACGTCCGCCTCAACGAGGGCGCCCGCGTCCTCGGGGCCGTCGTGCGCCGTCCCGGTCAGAACCGCTTCGCGGTCCTCTCCAAGGACAAGCGCTTCCTCATCTTCCAGGCCGACGAGCTCCGTGAGCTCAAGAACGGCGGCCTGGGCGTCGTGCTGATCAAGCTCGACGACGGCGACGCCCTCGTGGGCTTCACCTACGCCGGCGAGGAAGGCGTGAGGATCCACGGCCACAACCGCAACAAGGCCGCCAAGGACGTCCTCGTGCGTCCGGCGCGCTACGCCGACTTCGAGGGGCGCCGCGCCAACAAGGGCCGCGTCCTCAAGGTCACCTGGAACGTCGAGGCCCTCGCGGCCGTCGTCACCGAGGCGGACGCCGAAGGCGCGGGCGACCTCGACGACGAAAGTCCGACGCTCCTCTGAGCGTGGGCTCCCCCTCCAGGGGCGCGGGGATGACAGGACACGTCCTCCCCGCTTAAACTCGTGGGTGGGTCCCGTGCGCCTTTGCGGCTCCGGGGCCGTCCCCGCGTGGGACACCGAACGGACTCCAGGCTCATGGAAAAAGGAAGGCAGACTCCACTTATGCAATGCTTCAAACGTCTATCGACGCGTCTTCTGCTGCTCACGCTCCTCTGGGTGAGCTTCATCTCCTGCATGGTGGGCTACACGATGTGGCTCAACTGGGAGCTCGAGGCGAGCGCCGCCTCCACGCAGCTCATCTCGGACATCCGCTACCACGCCTTCCGGGCGGCCCAGTTCACGCAGAAGAACTACCCCTACATCGCCTTCACCCAGGAGGTCTCCCACATCAACCAGAAGCTCCGCGAGCTCGACGAGGGGGACCCCTGGAGGCCGCTCTCCGTGCCGAAGACCGAGGGCGTGCAGAAGCCCCTCGTCTCGATGTACCACTACTGGGGCGACGTCCTCTCCCCGAAGTTGAAGCTCGCCCGTGAGGAAAGCGAGAGCACGCCGCTCACCGAACTGAACGTCTTCGCCGAGAAGCTCTCCAACGTCAACGACCAGATCGACGTCTACCGGCAGAACTACCGCTGGCAGCTCCGCTACATCCAGATCACCCTGATCATCCTCGCCTTCGTGAGTCTGGGAGCAATCATGTTCCTGCTCGTGAGCTGGGTGATCAACCCGCTCGGACGGGTCGGACGCGCCATCCAGCTCCTCTCCGCGGGGGACCTCAACGTGCGCATCCAGTCCCCGGGCGAGGACGAAATCGGCGAGATCGCCGTGGGCCTCAACCGCATGGCCGAGCGCCTCAAGGACCTCTACGTCAACCTCGAGCAGAAGGTCGCCGAGAAGACGGCGAGCGTCGAGGAGAAGAACTCGCACCTCGCGCAGCTCTACGAGATGATCTCGTACCTCGCCCAGCAGCGTTCCCAGGACGACATCATCGAGGGGTTCACCTCGAGGATCATGCGCCACGCGCAGGCCGACGCCTGCGGCGTGTGGACCTTCACCGGCCAGGACAAGCAGCTCTTCCTCTCGACCGTGCTCGGCGTCGAGGAGGACGCCGAGAAGCTCATGGCCCAGCTCGACGCCACCAATCCGATGGTCTCCCGCTCGCTCACCAAGGGGATCCCCCTGAGCGTCGAACTCGAGGAAATGGACGCCGCCCTCGCGCGCGCCCTCATCTCGGAAGGGTTCAAGACGGGCTACGTCTTCCCGATCCGCTGCGCGACGGGCGAGATCGGCGCCTTCATGCTCCTCTTCAAGCTCAATCCCGAACTCACCACGCAGACGGTGCGCCTCCTCGAGAGCTTCGCCGTGCACCTGGGCGTGGCGATCGAGAACGCCAACCTGATCGAGCGCGACCGCCAGTTCGCCGTCGTCCAGGAGCGCCAGCTCCTCGCGCAGGGCCTCCACGACTCGATCGCCCAGGCGCTCTCCTTCCTCAACCTGCAGGTCCAGTTCCTCGACGACGCGATCAAGAACGACGACAAGGCGCTGCGCGACGAATCCCTCTCGGCGATCCGCACGGGCGTGCAGGACTGCTACGAGGATGTGCGTGAACTCCTCCTCAACTTCCGCGAGCGCGTTCACAAGACGGGGTTCGTCAACGGCGTGAAGACCCTGATCGACCGCTTCGAGGCGCAGTCCCACGTCAACGCGAGGTTGGTCGTCACCGGGAACGGTCCCGAACTCACGCCCAACCAGAAGCTCCAGACGATCTTCATCATCCAGGAGGCCCTCTCGAACGTGCGCAAGCACGCCCAGGCCTCCAACACGATCGTGTGCATCCACAACGACGAGGACCTCGTCGTCACGGTCGAGGACGACGGCGTGGGGATCGACCCCAAGCTCGTCGAGGAGAGGAAGGGCCAGCACGTGGGCCTCTCGATCATGTCCGAGCGCGCCGCCCGCATCGGGGCGACCGTCGAGGTCGAGAACGGCGACGACTGCGGCACCCGCGTGATCCTCACGCTCAAGGCCGACGCACGCCGCCAGTGATTCCGAAGGAGCGCCCCCGGCGGGGCCTCCGATGAAAACAAAAGAAGACGGGCTCCGGAACGATGGTTCCGGAGCCCGTTTGTCCACGGGCGCCTCCGAAGGGGGACGGCGCGGCGCCCGGCGGCGGCGACCAGGGCGGATCAGCCCTCGTCGATCATGGCCTTCAGGGCTTTCGCGACGGATTCGACCCCGCGGATGATGCGTTCCTCCGGGACGGTCACGAAGGAGAAGCGGGCGTGGTTCTTCTCCTTTTCACAGGCGTAGAAGTGTTCGCCCGGGACGAAGCCCACGGGCACGTCGGAGGCGAGCACGCGTCGCAGGAGCTTCTCGGCGTCGATCCCCTCGGGGAGGTTGAGCCAGATGAACATGCCGCCCGTGGGGTGCGTCCAGGAGACGCCGGGGTGGCGCGGCATGAAGCGCTCGAGCGCCTCGAGCATCACGCCCGCCTTGTGCTTGTAGATGTTCCTCACGAAGGGGAGGTGTTCCTTGAGCAGTCCGCTCCTCATCACCTCGGCCACGATCATCTGCGTGAACGTGCTCGAGTGGAGGTCCATCGAGGTCTTGAGCGCGGTGAGCGAGCGGATCACGTGTTCGGGGGCGATCACGTATCCGAGGCGCAGGCCCGGGGCGAGGATCTTGCTCATGGTCCCCAAGGTGATCGTGCGTTCGCGGGCGTAGCCGCGCATCGACATGGCGGGGGCCTCCCCGTAGAAGAGCTCGCCGTAGGGATTGTCCTCGAGGAGCCAGAGGTCGAGCTCGCGCGCCTTGCGGGCGAGCGCCTCGCGGCGGCCCTCGTCGATCGTGAGCCCCGTGGGGTTCTGGAAGGTGGGCATGACGTAGGCGAACTTGGCGCCGCGGCATTCCTCCCCCATCTGTTCCGGGACGAGCCCGTGCTCGTCGGCGGGAAGCGAGAGGATTTCAGGGTGGGAGAGACGGAACGCGTCGAGCGCGCCCAGATAGGTCGGGCACTCCACGAGGATGCGGTCGCCCGGTTCGACGAGCGCGCGGCACACGAGGTCGAGGGCCTGCTGCGAGCCCGAGACGACGAGCACCTCTTCGGGGCGCGTTTCGACGCCCCGCGTGGATTCGAACTTCGCGATCTCCTCGCGGAGTTCCGGGATGCCCTGGGCGCCCGAGTACTGGAGCGCCCTGGCGGAGGCGGTTTCAAGGACGCGGTCGCAGGCGGCTTCAATCGCCTTGTAGGGGAACCCGTCGGGCGAGGGGAGGCCGCCCCCGAAGCTGATCACTTCGGGCCGTGCCGCCAATGCCAGCAGCTCTGCGACGGCTCCGAGCGGTCTGGGTGCGCCGATGGTGCTCCAGGACGGGGACGGTGTGGATGAATGGCATGGGCATTGGCGGTCTTGGGTTGTCATGATGGCTTCCGTTTGATGGTCCCGGGGCCGCCTCCGGAGGTCCCGGAAGGCGCACGCGGGGATGGTCTACTCCCGACCGTCCGGGCGGCTCCCCGGGGCGGGAACGTGTCTTTGAAAACCCCTGCAGGGACGATGGGCTTCATTTCCATTCTAAGCATGCGCATTTTCACGGAGCATGCGAAAAGGGCGCACCACGGGAATCCGTCTTTTTAAAAGGGGTTTTCTGTCCCGAAGTCATTTTCGATAGGGAATACCTGCTAAGTGGGGGTGAGTAGGCGGGCACGAAGGACGTCGTACGGGAACCTGGAAAGGGGCTCTGAGTTGGTCGCGCGGAGGGGTTTCAAGGGGGATTTCCGACGTCGATGGAGCGGTCGGGCGGAGAGGCGTTGGCGGCTCCTCGACAGGGGTTCGCCGGTCGGTTTCCACCGTGAGCCTCGGAGATGGAATTGAGCGGGACGGGGGCACCCTCGACGGGGATTTTTCTGGTGGAGGCGGAGGTCCTCCAGGGGCTGTTCCGTGGTGGTCCATGAAACGTTCGTCGGGGGAACGGATGGGACGTCCCGAACGTGGGGCGTGGGAACGATAGGCTTGATGGGATTTCTTGAAAATGCCGTCGGATCAATGGGTTTCAAAGCGTTTGTTCGACAAACGGTTGGTTCCGTGTCGAGGGCTTCCTTAGGGATTCATCGCGGATTCGTCGTTTTTGGAGGAGGAAAAAGGGGGTGCCAACCTGTTTCTTGAGGGCGTTCGGACGGGGGCGTCCTGGCTTTCCGAGCACTCCTGTTGGATCGCGACGGAGGGGCTCGGAGACCTTTTTCAGGGACGTTTTCCGTCTGTCATGTGGGTACGTCGACGGACGTAATCGAAGTCGCCGGGTCGATGATTCTTTCGGAGGAGGTGGGACTTTCCCTGAGGAACGCCCGGTGGGAAAAGGGCGGGGGAGGGAGGAGCGGATTCCGACGCCGGAGAGCGCTTCCGAGCGCATGCCTACGGCGGTGCCGAGTCGGGCGGAATCGTCTTGTTCCTTAGGGGCTCAACAGTCTGCGCTTTGAAGGAACCGTTTATTTTCGATGATTTTCATTTTCTCGGTCAATTAGGGAAAGCCTTATGAGTAGAATACTGACCCCGAGGTAAGTTCCTGTTAAACTGACCCCAAGGTCGGATTGAGTAAGCCGACCGGACATACCCAACCAGGAGGAAATCTAATGAAGAAGTTACTCGCTGTATCCGTCTTGAGCGCGATGTCGATGGCCGTCATGGCGGCCCCGGTCTCGGAAATCGGCGTCGGCACCGGCAACCACGGCACCGTCGAAGTCAAGGTCACCTTCGACAACAACAAGATCCAGGCGATCGACGTCCTGAAGTCCCACGAGAACAAGATCCTCGCGGGTAAGGTCTTCACCGACATGAAGAACGCCATGATCGAGAACAACTCGGCCGACGTTGACGGCATCTCCGGCGCGACGGTCTCCTCGAAGGCCCTGCGCGAAGCCGTCAAGGAAGCCGCCAAGAAGGCCGGCGTCCAGCTCAACGGCCCCGTCGTGGTGCTCAAGAAGAAGCCGACGATCCCGGAAGTCAACACCTATGACGTGGTCGTCGTCGGTGCGGGCGGCGCGGGCTTCTCCGCTGCGATCACGGCCGCCGACCACGGCGCCAAGGTCGTCCTTCTCGAGAAGATGCCCACGGTGGGCGGCAACTCGCTCATCTCGGGCGCCGAAATGGCCGCCTCGGGCAACTGGATCCAGAAGAAGCTGGGCATCAAGGACTCCGTGCAGCAGCACTACGACGACACGATGAAGGGTGGCGACATGCGCGGCGACCCGGCCGTCGTGCGCAAGCTCTGCGAAGAAGCCCTTCCCGCGGCCGAATGGGCCCGCGACAAGGTCGGCGTCCAGTTCGAGGACTCGCTCTTCCACTTCGGCGGCCACTCGGTCAAGCGCTCGCTCATCCCGAAGGGAGCCACCGGCACGGAATTCATCCAGAAGTTCATCGCCGCGGCTGAAAAACGCCATATTCCGATCATGACCAACATGAAGGCCGTGGACCTCCTGAAGGACGCCTCGGGCCGCGTGGTCGGCGTCAAGGCCGAGATGGACGGCAAGTACTACACGTTCAACGCCAAGAAGGGCGTGATCCTCGCCACCGGCGGCTTCTCCGCCAACGTGGACATGCGCACCAAGGCCAACCCGTTCTACGGCGCCGCCTTCAAGGCCACGAACTTCCCGGGCGCCACGGGCGACGGCATCGTGATGGCCGAGAAGATCGGCATCAAGCCGGTCAACATGGAGCTCATCCAGACCTATCCGATGTGTGACCCGAACACGGGCGCGATCGAACTGATCGACGACGCGCGCTTTGAAGGCGCCATCCTGATCAACCAGGAAGGCAAGCGCTTCGTTGAGGAACTCGGCCGCCGCGACGTGCTGAGCAAGGCCATCCTCGACCAGACCGGCCACTACTGCTACGCGCTCTTCAACCAGGCCGTCGAGGACCGTGCGCACGCCATCAAGAACCACCAGGACGAAGTCGAGGTCTTCACGAAGACGGGCATCCTGCATGAATGCAAGACGCTCGAGGACGTGGCCAAGGCCTTCAACATCCCGCTCGACAACCTCAAGGCGACCATCGCCCAGGTCAATGAAGCGGCCAAGACCGGCAAGGACGACCTGTTCCATTACCGCGGCCACTTCTCCGACCTCTCCACGGGTCCGTACTGGATCTACCGCGGTGTTCCTAGCGTCCACCACACCATGGGTGGTCTGAAGATCAACACCAAGGCGCAGGTGATCGGCAACGACGGCAAGCCCGTTCCGGGCCTCTGGGCCGCCGGTGAAGTGACGGGCACGACGCACGGCACGAACCGCCTCGGCTCCAACGCCTACACCGACATCATCGTCTTCGGTCGAATCGCCGGTGAAGAAGCCGCGAAGTAAGGTTTCTTTTTAAGCGTTAATCCGTACAATGTGGGGGGACTAGCGTGTCCCCCCATTTTTTTCAGAAGAAACCAAGGAAGAGTGAAGATGGCCACCAAGAAAGGCATTCAACAGAAGGAAAAGATCATCGAAACCGCCCGGCGCATCATCGCGCTGCAGGGGGCCGACGCACTCTCCCACAAGAACATCGGCGACGAACTCGGCCTCACCAAGAGCGCCGTGCTCTACCACTATCCGACGAAGCGCGCCCTCCTCGAGGGGCTGATCAAGGACTACGTGGAGCACCTCGAGTATCAGCGCCACTGCCACGAGGCCCCCTACATCGAACGTGGGCTCGCGCCCGCCGACGCGGTCCTCCCCGGGATGCGCTCGTGGTACAACTCCTTTGCGAAGAACCGCCACCACTGGATCGACGTGGGCACGGCGCTCCTCGGTCTGGGACACCAGGACAAGACGCTCCTTGAACCGGTGCGCGACTGGTACCGCAACCTCTACAGGACGATCGAGACGTCGAACCTCGACGTGACAAGGGCCTTCAACGTGATGATGGCCTTCGACGGATTCTTCACGGCCTCCAAGCTCGGCATCATGGTCATGGACCGCGAGGAGGTCGAATGCATGCAGGTCAAGCTCCTGGAGAGCGCCTTCGAAGGGCGTCCCGCCGGCGAGCTCGCCATCGCGCTCGACGAGGAGTGCTTCCTCAAGGGTGACGAAAAGGCCTGATTGATTTTCCCTTCGGTATCCTCCGCGAAGAGAAAAGCGGACGCGGCACGCGAACTGGTCCTTCGCCTGCGGCGTCCGCCTTTTTTTCGTCCCCCGGTTCCTCCCGGGGCGCGCTTATTCCTCGATCCCCAACTTCTTGAGGCGCTCCTTCTTCTCCTTGGCGTTGCAGAACTTCGCCACGGGGCAGTACTCGCACTCGGGCGAGCGGGCCTTGCAGCAGTAGCGTCCGTGAAGGAGCAGGTAGTGGTGGGCGTTCTTGAGGAACTTTTCCGGGACCACCTTGTGGAGCTTCTCCTCGACCTCGTCGGGGGTCTTCCCCTTTGCGAAGCCCGTGCGGTTGCACACGCGGAAGATGTGGGTGTCCACGGCGATGGTGGGGTGCCCGAAGGCGACGTTGAGGACGACGTTGGCGGTCTTCCTCCCCACGCCGGGGAGCGCCACGAGCTTGTCGAAGTCCTCGGGGACCACGCCGCCGTACTCCTCGTCGATGATCTTGGAGAGGGCGACGACGTTCTTGGCCTTGTTCCTGAAGAGGCCGATCGTCTGGATGTAGGGGATCAGTCCCTCGATGCCGAGGTCCGCGATTGCGCGGGGCGTGTTGGCCACGGGGAAGAGCTTCGCCGTGGCGAGGTTCACGCCCTTGTCGGTCGCCTGGGCGGAGAGCACGACGGCGACGAGCAGTTCGAAGGGCGTCGTGAAGTCGAGTTCGCTCTTGGGATCGGGATGGGCCTCCGCGAGGGCGGCCATGAAGGGTTCGCGTTCGTCGCGCTTGATCATGTCGGGGTCTCCTTTTGAAAAGGGGCGCCGCCCGGTGCCGGGGGCGCCCCTTGGGGTTCATTCTACGACGGCGCGCAGCTTCGCCGCACCGTTTCAGCCCTGGCGGGCCTTCTTGAGGATCGCGGCCATGAAGGCGCTCTTGCGGCTCGCGGCCTCCTCGGGGTCGGCGCCGGGGTGGCGGAGCCTCTCGAGGCGTTCGTTTTCAGCGCGTTCGCGGGCGCGGCGGCGCTCAAGCGTGGTGTAGAAGGCGTCGCGGGCGCGCATGGCGCGCTCGGTCGTCCAGGGGTTCTCCTCCTCGACGACCCATTCGATGCAGTCCATCGGACAGGCGGGCAGACAGAGGCCGCACCCCGTGCACTTCTCCTCGAGCACCTGGTGGAGGTGCTTGGGGCTCCCGACGATCGCGTCGGTCGGGCAGGCCTTCACGCACCAGGCGCAGCCGATGCAGCGTTCGGGATCCACGACGGCGCGGGCGAAGGGCGCCTCCTGACCGTACTCGGGATCGAGCGGCAGGGATTCGCGGCCCAGCAGGACGGCGAGCCGGTCGGCACCGGCCTGGCCGCCCGGGGCGCACCGGTTGTGGGGCGCCTCTTCGAGCACCATCTGGCAGGCGTAGGCGAGGCAGCCGTCGGTGCCGCATTGGCGGCACTGGGTCTGCGGAAGGGCGAGGTCGACCGCCCGGACGCGTTCCTTGTCGGCGTCGTCGAGACGCTTGTAGGTTTCAAGGGCGGGGTACTGGAGTTTGTAGGAGTACGGGGTCATCTTCAGGGGACGGGGTTTTGCGGGGTCACCAGAGGGATTCGACGAGGAGCTGTCCCGGGGCGCCGAAGCGCGGGGAGACGATGCCGCGGGCCTTGAAGTGGGCGCGCACGGCCTTGATGCACTCGGGGTTGCCGCAGAGCATCACGCGGGAGTCCTCCTTGGAGATCTTCCGGCCGGCGTGCTCCTCGAGGCGGCCCGTCTCCAGCAGGAGCGGGAGGCGTCCCTGGAGTTCGTGCTCCTCGCGGGTGGCGGCGCCGAAGACGCGGCACGTGGGCGAGTGGCGGCGGGCGAGTTCGACGAGGCCCTCGACCTCCTTGACGGTGCGGGCGCCAACGACGAGGATCTCCTCGCGTTCCTCTCCCTTCGTCTCGGCGTTGTGCTTCATGATCGAGAGGAACGGGGCGAGGCCGGCGCCCGTGGCGAAGTACCACATGGTCGAGCCCCCGGGGATGCGCGCGGGAAGGAGGTTGCCTTCGGCGCGGCCCTCGAGCACGACGCCCTGGCCGGGTTCAAGCGCGGCGAGCTTCGGGGAGACCAGACCGCCCGTGATCACCTTGACGAGGAATCGGAGGTCGTTCTCGGAGGGAGAGCTCGCGATCGAGTAGGCGCGGAACTGGGGTTCGGCCTCGCCGGGGATCTCGACGCCGAGGCGTGCGAACTGGCCGGGCTCGAAGTCCCAGCCTTCGGGGCGCTCGAAGACGAGCTCGAAGAGGCTCTCCGTGACCGCGTGCTTCTCGAGCAGGCGGATGAACTGGCGGTTCGTCTGGTTTTCTTCCATGGTGGTTCCTTTTTACTTTCCGGGGAAGACCGGGACGGATCCCTTCAATCGCAGGGACGGGATTCGTCGGGGCCCTCCAAAACAAAAAGCCTCCACCCCTGCCGACGGGGCGTTGGGTATGCGCCGCGCGAGTACGGGATGAAGGCCTTGGACGTGCGTGCGGAGGCCTGGCCTCCGCAGCCGGCATCAGCGCTTGAGGTACTTGAGCTTGCCGACCACCCCGCGCCATTCATCGGCGTCGTCGGGCGAGGGCTTGCGTCGCGTGATCGACGGCCACTCCTGGGCGAGTTCGGCGTTGAGCTCGATGAACTCGAGCTGGTCCTCCGGGACGTCCTCTTCAGCGTAGATGGCCGCTTCCGGGCATTCCGGGATGCACACGGCGCAGTCGATGCATTCGTCGGGGTCGATGACCAGGAAGTTCGGGCCTTCGCGGAAGGCGTCGACCGGGCAGACGTCGACACAGTCGGTGCGCTTGCAGTTGATGCAGGCATCGCAGACAACATGAGTCATTTGATTTTTACTCCTGAATTTTTTCAAGCTCATGGAGGGTTCGCGGCGTCTCTGCGTCCTTCCCCTCGGATACGAAGGGCTCATTATAGCGGGTTTGCCCTAACATATTCCTGCTTGAAATCAATGAATTAATTAAGGAATTGGCATGACGAAGGGCCGCGGTTGTACCGCGGCCCCGGGTTCCTGACGGATCGTCCCGTGCTCAGTCGAGCTCGGGGTGGGTGTGCTTCATTCCGAAGAGGTCCCTGTACATCGGGTAGAGGAGCGTGCCGAGGAGCAGCGTCGAGATGATCGCCGGGAGCGGTGCGAGGACCGCCACGAGCATCGGGCTGAAGCCGCCGGCGAGCGCAAGGGCGATCGACATGGCCACCATGAACTCGATCGCGGTGAGCATGAAGAGCACGGCCAGGAGCGGCTTCCAGTGGCGCAGCGACCCGAAGAACGAGAAGAAGATCGATTTTCCGGGCGTAAGGCCTCCGTCGGCGACGAGCGCCGGGGCGAAGGTCGTGGCCATCAGGTAGGGCACGGTGGCCGCAAGCGAGATGATGATGCCGAGCCACGGCGTGGTGAGGCCGCCTTCGGGGGCGGCGCCGCCCTGCATCATCTCGAGTCCTTCGGCGAGCGTGGGGCCGAGCGTCCAGCCGATCACGAGCGAGAGCATCGCCTGGAGGAAGGCGCACATCGCCCCCATCGTGAAGACGTCCAGGCGCAGCTTGCGGTGCTTGAGCACGGCCGTGAGCGAGGCGAACGAGACCTGTTCACCGTGGAGGGCCTGGCGGGTGCCGTAAAAGAGGAGCACCGCGCAGAACATGTTCCACACGGAGGCGCTCACGCGGCCGATCACGGGGATCATCGTGATGAGCGAGGAGCTCCCCACGGTGAAGAAGATCAGGAGCATGATGCCCAGGGGCTGGCTCAAAACCGCCCTGAAGGCCTGGGCGAACCATCGGTTCGCCGGTCCGAAGAATTGGTTTTCCATTTGGTTTTCAGTGTCGGGGCCCGCCGATGGGGGTCACCACTTGAGTTTGATGAACTGGGTGGTGCCGAGCGTGGACTTGGAGTTGCTCCCCGGGCCCGTTTCGATCGGGCGGTCGAACTTGTTCTCGACCGTGTAGGGGATGTGCGTGATGTGCGACTCCACGACGTACTCGACGACCTTGTTGTCCTTGTCCCTCACGGTTTCGACACGGGTGCGGTTGGGATCGACGGGCTTGCGGCCGGCTTCGCGGTCGGCGCGCGCCTTCTCCATGTCGGCTTTGGTGGGGGTGAGCCCCTCGATGGGCTGCTGGGCGGTCTGGGCCTGCGCGGCGCCCGCCATGCAGACGAGGGCCAGGGAGCAGACGAGTAGATGATGTTTCATAAGTCAGGTGCAGTAGTAATGCCGGACGCCGGGTCCGGCGGCCGCGGCGGCGTGTTCACCGTGTGGACGGGGTTTTTCAGGTCCGCTCCGTCCGCGGACACGTCCGCTTCTTACAAATATAGCAAGAATGGCGGCCTCGGGTGTCCGCGAGGCGGGAGGACTGCTATCCTTATGGGTGTTGTTTTTCACGCCCTCCGGGGCGTCCCGGAACGGGGCGTTTCCCGCGGGGCACAGAGTAGACGAAGTTTATCCCATGCCCACCCTGCTTTTGATCGACGGCTCGAACTACCTGTTCCGTGCCTTCCACGCGCTTCCTCCCCTCACGACCTCGAGGGGCGAGCCCACCGGAGCCCTCCGCGGCTTCGTGACCATGATCGGCAAAGTCTTCTCGATGGCCCGGCCCGACTACGCCGCGATCATTTTCGACGCGCCCGGCAAGAACTTCCGCCACGAGCTCTTCCCCGATTACAAGGCCCAACGCCCGCCCATGCCCGAGGAGCTTCGCGCCCAGATCGAACCGCTCCTCACGATGATCCCCAAGCTCGGCTGGCCGCTCCTGCAGGTCCCCGGGGTGGAGGCCGACGACGTCATGGGCACGCTCGCCCGCGCCGGCGCCGCCAAGGGCATGAAGGTCGTGCTCGCCACGGGCGACAAGGACATGGCCCAGCTCGTCGACGAGAACGTCGTCCTTCTGAACACGATGAACACCAAGTTCTACGACGTCGAGGGCGTCAAGGAGAAGTACGGCGTCTATCCCGAACGCATCATCGACTACCTCGCGCTCATGGGCGACAAGGTCGACAACGTCCCCGGCATCGACAAGTGCGGCCCGAAGACGGCCGCCAAGTGGCTCGACGCTTACGGCTCGCTCGACGGGATCATCGAGCACGCCGACGAGATCAAGGGCAAGGTCGGTGGGTACCTGAGGGACGGCATCCCGTTCCTCGGCAAGGCCGTCGAACTCGTCACGATCAAGACCGACTGCGAGCTCCCCGAACCCTACGACGCGCCCGAGGACCTCGTCCTCAAGCCTGCGCGCCTCGAGGACGTCAAGGCTTTCTCGGACCGCTGGGAGATCTCCGAGACGAGCGTGCGCCGCGGCGCACCGCTCGGCGTCGAAGGTGAAGCCAAGCGCGTCCCCCGTCCGAGCGAACCCCCGAAGGCGGCGCCCGTGAAGGCGCCGGTGACGGGTCAGCTCGACCTCTTCTCGGGGCTTTCCGACGAACCCGCCGCTCCGGCCGGTGCCGCCGACGCCGCGCTCGCGCTCCCCGAGGCCGCCGCCGAAGACGCCCTCAACACCGACGAGGTCCCGTTCGAACTCGTCGACTCCGTCGAGAAGCTCGAGGTGATGGTGAGGATCCTCACGGCCTCTCCGGCCCTGCGTCCCGACGCCATTGAAATCGCCTACTCGGGCACCGACCGCCACCCCGACGTGGAGTGGATGTCCGTGGCCCTCAACCCCAACCAGGTCTGGGTGGTCGATATGAAGTCCGTGGACCGCGCCTCGTTCGTCGAGACCGTTCGTCCCTGGATCGAGGGCGACCGTCCCAAGGTCTTCTACGAAGCCAAGCGCATCCGCCACGTGTTCCGTTCGATGGGACTCGAGGTGGGCGGCCGCATCGACGACACGATGCTCATGAGCTACGTGATCGAATCGCACCTGAGCCACACGCTCTCCTCGCTCGCCAACCGTTGGCTTCGCCGCTGGGTCGAGCCGCGTGAATGGCTCGTCGGCTCGGAGACGAAGAAGAGCGCCGCCCCCGCCTCGCTCGAGGCGCTCCACCGCCAGATGGCCGAGGAGGTCGCCGTGAACCGTGCGCTCCACGCCGTTCTGTCGTGGCGCCTGGCTGAGGAGGAGGGACTGAACGCCATCTACGAGGAGGTCGAACGCCCCCTGATGGACGTGCTCTTTCGTATGGAATGCGAGGGCGTGCTCGTCGACCGCGACCGTCTCGTCGCGCAGAGCGCCGAGATCGGGACCGAACTGGTCGGCCTCGAGGCGAAGGCCTACGAGATCGCCGGGCGCAAGTTCAACCTCGCCAGCCCCAAGCAGCTCGGCGAAGTCCTCTTCGGCGAACTCGGCCTCCCGGTTCTGAAGAAGACGAGTTCGGGCGCCCCCTCGACCAACGAGGAGGTCCTCACCGAACTCGCGCTCGACTATCCGCTCCCGAAGATCGTCCTCGACGTGAGGAGCCTGAGCAAATTGAAGAGCACCTACCTCGACAGCCTCCCGCGTGAGATCGACCCCGAGGACGGGCGCGTGCACACGACGTTCGGCCAGGCCACGGCCGTCACGGGCCGTCTGGCGAGCTCGAATCCGAACCTTCAGAACATCCCGGTGAGGACGCCCGAGGGACGCCGCGTGCGCGAGGCGTTCGTCGCCCGCGAAGGCTGCCGCATCCTCTCGGCCGACTACTCGCAGATCGAACTCCGCATCATGGCCCACCTGAGCGGCGACGAAGGCCTTCTCGCCGCGTTCCGCAACGGCGAGGACATCCACCGCGCTACCGCCGCGCAGGTCCTCGGCAAGTCCCTCGAGGAGGTCACCCCCGAGGAGCGCCGCCACGCCAAGGTCGTCAACTTCGGCCTGATCTACGGCATGAGCGCCTTCGGCCTCGCCAAGAACCTCGGCATCGAGCGCACCGCCGCCCAGCACTACATCGACCAGTACTTCCAGCGCTATCCCGGCGTGAAGCGCTACATGGACGAGACGCGCTTCAAGGCCAAGGAGCAGGGCTATGTCGAGACCGTCTTCGGACGCCGCCTCTGGCTCCCGGACATCCAGAGCCCGCGCCGTCCCGTGCAGCAGGCCGCCGAGCGCGCCGCGATCAACGCCCCGATGCAGGGCACGGCCGCCGACCTGATCAAGCGCGCCATGATCGCCGTGAGGAAGTGGCTCGACGAGAACCACCACCGCTCCCGTCTGATCCTCCAGATCCATGACGAACTCATCCTCGAAGTGCCCGAGGACGAGGTCGAGCTCATGAAAAAGGAGGTCGCCCGCCTGATGAGCGAGGCCGCCACGCTGAGCGTCCCGCTGATCGCGGACGTGGGCGTGGGCGACAACTGGGAGGAGGCCCACTGACGGGCCCGGCCTGACGATCCATGAAGAAAACCGGGGTCCGGAACATCGTTGTTCCGGACCCCGGTCGTGTTTTCAAAGGGGGAGGGAGCCTCCTCCCTTCAGGCGTCGGTCTTCAGTGCGTCAGTGGCACGAGCCCATGCGCTCGGGCACGAGGCGGATCACGGGCTTCTTGTCCTCGCCGTAGAAGGTGACCGTTTCACCTTCCTGCGAGCAGTAGCGCGCCTCTGCGAGCTTGCTGAGGAACGCGTCCTCGACCTTCATGAGCTTGGGGCCGCACATGCGCTTGGTGGCGCCCAGACGGGAGAGGTCGATCTTCACGCCGTTCTGAACGAACGTGCCGAGGATGCGGTTGCAGCCGGCGTCGCCCGAGACGCTGCCGTCCTCACCGAATTCGATCGACGGGGGGACTTCGCAGTCCTCACTGGCCCCGTCGGCCCACATGAGAGCCTGACCCGCGAGCTTGGGGGCGGCCCATTCGGAGTGGGCGGCGCAGCCCGAAAGCGTGAACGCCATGAGCGTTCCGCAGATCAAGGCGAGAGAGTTTTTCTTCATAGTCAGTTCGATTCCATCAAAGCGTTGGTCCATCGCTTGCGGAAAAGGGTGTTTTCCGTGCGTCGGCGCGTCCGCCTTCGTGTCGCGGGCAGGGTTTTCGCCCGCATCCGACGGGGCGCCATCCATTAGGATACGAAAGGCGTTTCCCTTCGTCAAATTGCTTATGGAAGTCCTTGGTGCAATGGGATTAAAATGATTTTCAGAACATCCGTTTTTCCCAACGAACCGGAGTCACTATGCGTATGAATTGGATGGTGGCGGGATTGGTCTGTTCGGTTGCGGCCTTTCAGATCCATGCCGCCCAGATCAACGTTCCCGAATACGAGGAGAGCGCCTATTCGTCCCTGCAGGACGTGCGCGCGAAAGCCGCCGAGGGCGACCACGTCAAGGTCCACGGCGTCATCAAGAAATACAACGGCGAGGGCCTCATGGAGATCGTCGACGGGACGGGCTCGATGAACGTCTACGTGCCCCTCGAGCTCCTCTCGGGGAACACGCCCCAGACGGGCCGCCACGTTTATCTCGATGCCCGCGTCGTGCACAGCCCCTTCGAGCCCGTGCGCCTCGACGTCGACAAGATCAACTTCGGCATGTGCAAGGAAAAGGCCGAGGTCGACGAAAAGGTCGGCGAGATCATGAAGAAGTGAGGCGCTCCCGGCGCATGAGCGCACGGGTGAGCCTCTTCCCAGTGCGCTGGGCATGCGCAGTATCTAAAGGGTGAAAGTCCCGAAGGGCGGGAA
>CAJMRV010000004.1 GCA_905215795.1 uncultured bacterium
GAGAAGGACGCCCCCGAAGGGAAGGCCCGGAAGAACACGAACGAGAAGAAGAAGTCCTTCAAGCAGCAGCGCCCCCGCTTCAACAAGCAGGACCGCCAGGAAAAGCAGGACAGAAACGACAAGCCCCGCCGCTCCCGCATCGAGCGCGGCGCCGAGGAGGCCCGCGTCGAAACGGCCGCTCCCGAAGTGAACAACACGAGGAAAGACGCCCCCGCGAAGAACGAGGGCGGCAAGCCGCGCTTCAAGAAGAACTCCCGCAAGAACACGGGCGAGAAGAAGAACCGCCGCGCCGGGAATGCGGCCCAGGCCCCCGAAGCCGCGGCCCGCAACGAGGGCGACGCCCCCAAGGGGAAGCGCCCCTTCAAGAAGCGCCCCGCGAAGAACGCCGGCGCCGGCAATCCCAAGGCGAAGACGAATGCGCCCCGTCAGAACCAGGAGCGCACGAAGAACACCAAGGCGGGCGGAGAGGCTCCGAAAAACGACGACAAGCCCCGCAACCACGGAAAACGCCGCGGCTTCCTGCGCTCCCGCGTCCAGAAGAACCAGAGCGAGTCGAAGTGACTTGCGCAACCGGACGAACTGGCGTAACTTAAGTCAATCCGTCCGAAAACGACGGGTCCCTCCGGGGCCCGCGCTCCCGCACCACACCTACGAGATGCCATGATCCACGCCAACAAAAAGACCGCACGCACGCTCCTCGCCGTCCTCGGCTGCGCCCTCTTCCTGAGCGCCTGCTCGAACCTCCCCGGACCGACGGCCCCCGGAGCCGACGGCACGACCGTCTACCAGCGCCCCTCCGACGCCAACGCGCCCGACCCGCTGATCGACGCGCCCTCGCGCACGACCATGGTATGCACCTCGGTCGAACCGATAACGGTGCTGCGCCACTTCAACGACGTGCTCTTCGCGTGTCCCGACCTCGGCATCTCCGCCACGATCAACGACATGCGCGACGCCGGTTGGCGCGTGCTCTCCTCGGACATCGGCGAGGACAAGGAGGATGAGTCCCACGTGGGCTTCCCCGTGAGCGTGAAGGTGCGCAAGCTCTTCTGACAATTCCTTCCAAACGGCCTCTTCCCAACCACGGGAACGAGGCCGTTTCCGAATCATCCCTTAGAAAACGTTCCAAGGAAACAAACCGACATGGCCACACCCCTCGAACGCATCCGCGCGGCCCTCGCCGAACGCGGGCTCGACGCCTGGATCATCTTCTCCCAGGATCCGCACCTCTGTGAATACCCGCCCGCCCACTGGTTCTCCCGCGGTTGGGCTTCGGGATTCCACGGCTCCGCGGGGACCCTCGTCGTCACGGCGGAGCGCGCCGCGCTCTTCACCGACTCGCGCTACTGGGTGATGGCCGAACGCGTGCTCGAGGGGACCGGCATCGAACTCGTCGGGATCGGCGCCGCCGACGCCCCGACGACCGCCGAATGGCTCGCCATGGTCCTCCCCGAGGACGCCAAGGTGGGCTTCGACGTCCAGTACCTGAGCTTCAACCACGCCGTGCGCCTGATCGACGAGATTGAAGAGGAAGGACTCGTGTTCCAGTCCGAGCGCGACATCATCGACGAGCTCTGGACCGAAGACCGTCCCGCCAGACCCGCCACGACGATCTTCGACCTCGCCACGTCCTCGCCGGGACGCCCCGCGAAGCTCCTCTCGACCGCCCACGCGATCGAGGCGCTCGAACTCGACGCGTTCGTCTTCACGGCCCTCGACGACATCGCCTGGTTCACCAACTGCCGAGCCTCCGACATCGAGTTCTGCCCGCTCTTCATCGCCGACCTAATCGTCGAAAGGGACTGCGCCACGCTCTTCGTGGACGCCGCACGCCTTGAAGAGGGGCTCCTCGAAAAGCTCGGACGCGACGGCATCCGCGTGGAGCCCCCGTCGGAATTCCTTCCGACGCTCGACCGCATGACGGCCGTGGGCCTCAGGATGGGCTACGACCCGGACCGCACCAACGCCCGCGTCGTCACGCATCTCAACGCCCGCGCCAAGCCATCGCTCTCCCCGATCACCTACGCCAAGGCCCACAAGTCCGAAGGCGAGGTCGAGAACATCCGCAAGGCGATGTTCGAGGACGGCTGCGCACTCGTGGAGTTCTACGCCGCCCTGGACGCCATGCTCGAAGAGGGAGGACATCCCACCGAGCTCGAGCTCGCACGTCTCCTCCATGAGGAACGCGCCCGCCGCCGCGGCTTCCTCGACTTGAGCTTCGGATCGATCGTGGCCTTCGGAGCGCACGCCGCCGAACCCCATTACGCACCGTCGGAAGCGACCGACACGACCCTCACACGGGGCCTCCTGCTGATCGACTCGGGCGCCCAGTTCGAGACGGGCACCACCGACATCACCCGCATGACCGCGGTGGGCGAACTCACCGACAAGGAACGCCGCGACACCACGGTCGTGCTCAAGGGCCACATCGCACTCGCCCGAGCCCGGGTGAGGATCGGAAGCCCCGGCGCCGACCTCGACGCGATCTGCCGCGCACCGCTCCACGCGGCCGGCCTCGACTTCGGACACGGCACCGGCCACGGTGTGGGCTTCGTCTCCAACGTCCACGAGGGACCGTTCCACATCTCGCCCCGTTCCACCTCCGACGGACTTCTCGGAATCCAGCCCGGGCAGCTCGTCTCGAACGAACCGGGCTACTACGAGGCGGGCTCCCACGGCGTGAGGATCGAGAACCTCATCCTCGCCCATGCCGAGGGCCCGATGATCCGCTTCGAGACGATGACGCTCTGTCCGATCGACCCGCGCACGATCGACCCCTCGCTCCTCGACGAGGGCGAGAAGGCGTGGTTGAACGGCTACAACGACTCGGTGAGGAAGGCCCTCTCGGGATCGGTGGGCACGCGCGCCAGGCGCTGGCTTGAAAAGGTCTGCGCCCCGGTGGCCTGATCACTCTTTCAAACACCTCCCCCGGAAAGGGGCGAAAAAAATGGCGGAACCTGTTGGTTCCGCCATTTTTCGTTCGGTGGAGGCTCCCCCCGGGAAAAGGGGGCTCCCACCTTACTTGAAGAAACTCTTCATCTTGTCGAAGAAGGACTGTTCCTTGGGGCTGTGCTTGTCGCCGCCGTCCTTGAGGCTCTCGGCGAACTGCCTGAGGAGGTCCTTCTGCTTGGAGGAGAGGTTCACCGGGGTCTCCACCTCGACGTGGAGGTAGAGATCGCCGCGGCCCTGTCCGTGCAGACGGTTCATGCCCTTGCCGCGCAGGCGGAAGGTCTTGCCGGTCTGCGTCCCTTCGGGGAGCGAGATGCGGCTTTCACCGTCGAGCGTGGGCACCACGACCTCGCCGCCCAGGGCGGCCGTCGTGAACGAGATCGGAAGCGACATATGCAGGTCGTCTCCGTCGCGCGAGAACATGTCGTTCTTCTTGATGTAGATCGTGACGTAGAGGTCGCCCATGCGGCCGCCGTTGCGGCCCGGCTCTCCCTTGCCGGCCACGCGGATGCGCTGTCCGGACTGGATGCCCTGCGGGATCTTGATCTCGAGCGTCTTGGTCGTGCGGATGTAGCCCTGGCCGTGGCACTTCGGGCACGGGTCGGGGATGTACTGGCCGGTGCCGTAGCACTTCGGACAGGTCTGCTGGACCTGGAAGAAGCCGCGCTGCGTGAGGACCACGCCCTGGCCGTGACAGGTCGGGCAGGTCTCCTTGTGCGTGCCGGGCTTGCACCCGTCGCCGTGGCACTCGTCGCACTCGTCCCAGCCGGGGACGCGGATCGTCATCGTCTTGCCGTTGAAGGCCTCCTCGAGGGAGATCTCCAGTTCATAGGCGACGTCGGCGCCGTCCTGTTCGGGATTCACACGGCCGCCGCCACGGGGACCACCACCGAAGATCTCGGAGAAGATGTCGTTGAAGTCGCCGGCCTGGAAGCCGCCGAATCCACCCGCACCGCCGAAACCACCGAAGCCGCCGGCACCACCCGCGGCGTTGGGGTCGACGCCGGCCTTGCCGAAGCGGTCGTAGGCCGCACGCTTCTGCTCGTCGGAGAGCACGGAGTAGGCCTCGCCGATCTGCTTGAACTTCTCTTCGGCGCTCTTGTCGCCCGGATTGCGGTCCGGGTGGTACTTCATCGCCATGCGGCGGTACGCCTTCTTGATTTCGTCGGCGGAAGCCCCTTTCTGCACACCTAGGAGCTCGTAATAATCCTGATCAGCCATAGCGTTTGGTATCTGTTGAGTGGGAAACAATGAAAGGCCGGACGCCCGAATCTAGGGAATCCGACCTTCCACAAAAGTTCTGCTCGATGTCGGAAGGGCTCCGGGAGGAGTCTCCCGGAGCCGCATCGGCATTATTTCTTCACTTCCGTGAAGTCGGCGTCGACGACGTCGTCGTCCTTGCCCTTGCCTTCGGCCTTGCCGGCTTCCTCAGCGGGCTTGGCTTCGGCCTGGGCGGCCTTGTTCATCTTCTCGCCGATCTTCTGAGCGGCGCTCTGGAGGCGTTCGACGGCCGCGTTGATCGCGTCCTTGTCCTCACCGCGGGCCTTTTCCTCGACGTCCTTGATGGCGTCTTCGCAGGCGGCGCGGTCGGCGCTTTCAACCTTGTCGCCGAATTCCTTGAGCGTGCGCTGGACCTGGGCCACGGAGGCGTCCGCGTTGTTGCGGGCCTGGGCGAGTTCCACACGGCGGCGGTCCTCTTCCTTGTTGGCCTCGGCGTCCTGGACCATCTTCTCGATCTCGGATTCACTCAGACCGGAGTTGGCCTTGATCGTGATGTTGTTTTCCTTGCCGGTGGCCTTGTCCTTGGCGGAGACGTGCAGGATGCCGTTCGCGTCGATGTCGAAGGTCACTTCAATCTGCGGCAGTCCACGGGGAGAGGGCGGAATACCCTCGAGGTTGAACTCGCCGAGCAGCTTGTTGGCGGAGGCCATTTCGCGTTCGCCCTGGTAGACCTTGATGGTCACGGCGGGCTGGTTGTCCTCGGCCGTGGAGAAGACCTGGCTGTACTTGGTCGGGATCGTCGTGTTGCGCTTGATCATCGAGGTCATCACGCCGCCGAGGGTTTCAATGCCCAGGGTGAGCGGGGTGACGTCGAGCAGGAGCACGTCGGAGCGGCCGCCCGAGAGGACGGAGCCCTGGATGGCGGCGCCGATGGCGACGGCTTCGTCCGGGTTGACGTCCTTGCGCGGATCCTTGCCGAAGAATTCCTTGACGACTTCCTGAACACGCGGCATGCGGGTCTGACCACCGACGAGGATGACGTCGGTGACTTCGGAGGCGCTGGCGCCGGCGTCCTTGAGGGCCTTGCGGCAGGGTTCGATCGTGCGCTGGACGAGGTCCTCGACGAGGGCTTCGAACTTGGCGCGGGTGATCGAGACGTTCAGGTGCTTCGGACCCGTGGCGTCGGCCGTGATGTACGGCAGGTTGATCTCGGTTTCCTGACGGCTCGAGAGCTCGATCTTGGCCTTTTCAGCGGCGTCCTTCAGACGCTGCAGGGCGAGGACGTCCTTGGCGAGGTCCACGCCGGTGTCCTTGCGGAACTCACCGATCAGGTAGTCAACGAGGCGCTGGTCGAAGTCTTCACCGCCGAGGAACGTGTCGCCGTTGGTGGAGAGCACTTCGAACTGCTTGTCGCCGTCGACGTTGGCGAGGTCGATGATCGAGATGTCGAACGTACCGCCGCCCAAGTCGTAGACGGCGATCTTGCGGTCGGCGGAGCCGCCCTTGTCAAGGCCGAACGCGAGCGCGGCGGCGGTCGGTTCGTTGATGATGCGCTTGACTTCGAGACCGGCGATGCGGCCGGCGTCCTTGGTGGCCTGGCGCTGCGAGTCGTTGAAGTAGGCCGGGACCGTGATGACGGCTTCCTTGACTTCCTCACCGAGGTAGTCTTCGGCGGTCTTCTTCATCTTGCGGAGCACTTCGGCGCTGACCTGCTGCGGAGCAAGGCGCTTGCCCTGGCCTTCGACCCAGGCGTCGCCGTTGTCGGCGCTGACGATCTTGAAGGGCATGAGCTTGATGTCCTTCTGGACTTCGGCGTCGTCGAAACGACGGCCGATCAGGCGCTTGACGGCGAAGAGCGTGTTGGTCGGATTGGTCACGGCCTGGCGCTTGGCGGGGGCGCCCACCAGGACTTCACCGTTGTCCATGTAAGCCACGATCGAGGGCGTCGTGCGGGCGCCTTCGGAGTTTTCGATGACCTTGACGTTGTCGCCGTCCATGACGGCCACGGCGGAGTTCGTCGTACCAAGGTCGATGCCAATGATTTTAGCCATTATGTTTACCTCTTTTCCTGGTCGCCGCGGCACCCTTCCGGCCCGGTCTCACGTCCATTCCCATGGACCGCCGGTCCGTCGGACACCCGACGACTTTTTTAATTCGTTTGTCTGCAGTGGATCTTCATGAAGGCCTTTTTTTCTCCCGGCCTTCCCACCGCGTCCTTAAGACCCATATGGGGGTCTTCCTGGGGATTTCAAGTGCGGGGGTGAAATTTTCTTCACGCCCGCCGTGCGGCGCACCGTCTTACTGGGCGACGCTCACCATCGCGGGGCGCAGGACGCGGTCGACGATCGACCAGCCCTTCTGGAACACCTCGACGACGCAGCCCGAGGCGACGCCTTCGGGAGCGGGCACCATGGCGATGGCCTGGTGCTTGTGCGGGTCGAAGGCCTCGCCCTTGGGGTCGATGGGCTTCATGCCCGAGACGTCCAGGGCGTGGATGAACTGGCGGTAGGTCGCCTCCATGCCTTCGCGGACGGGGTCGGCCTCCTGGTCGGCCGTCACCTCGAGGGCCTTCTCAAGGCTGTCGACGACGGGGAGCAGGTTCTCGGCGAACTTCTCGATGCCGAACTTGCGGGCCTTCTGGACGTCCTCGGCGCAGCGGCGGCGGACGTTCTCCATCTCAGCCATCGCACGGACGTAGAGGTCGTACTGTTCGACGACCTTGGACTCGGCGAGCTCGAGCTTGGCGACCAGGCTCTCGATCGTCTCCTCCTCCTTTTCGGGAGTTTCAGGAGCGGCCTCGGCGGCGCGGGCGGCCTCTTCGGCGGCACAGCCGCACTGAGCGGATTCGTTGGCTTTGCATTCGGGCTTTTCGCTGTGTTCCATGTTTTCCTTGCACTCAGTCATGATGGTTTCTTGTCTCTTGAAAAACGTCCGGACCCCGCTGGAGAAACCACTTCCCCGGCGGAACCTTCCGCCCGTGGGAAATGCGGGGGTGTCCGGAACAACTCTGTACTTCATATATGGGGTCGTTTCTCCGGATATCAAGTCCCGGGAACGAAAAAGCGCACGGCGCCGGACATGTGTCCGGCGGTCGTGCGCCGAAGCGGCCGCGCGGGGGCGCGGCCGGGAAAGCCGTGGGCGTCGATCAGAACCAGCCCGCGAGCTCCTCCTTCATGATTTCGTAGTAGGCGTCGAGCGCCTCCGGAGAGTCGTTCAGAGCGGGGATGTAGTCGAAGCGGGGTTCACCCTCCGCCGTCGAGGCCTTGTACGAGGCCACGTAGTCGCGCTTGAGCGAGATGGCCATCTCCTCGAGGGTCTCCAGGCAGTCCGCGGCGAAGCCCGGGCAGAAGACGTCGAGCGAGGGGCAGCCCTCCGAGCCGAGACGCTTGGCGGTGTCGAGCGTGAAGGGCTCCACCCAGGGGTCGCGTCCGTAGCGGGACTGGAAGGTGACGAGGACGTCGCCCCCGTCCGGATCGAGTCCGAGCGTGTCGACGAGCAGCGAGGCCGTCCGACGGCAGCGCTCCACATAGACGTCGCCCGCCTCGACGCCCTTGACGGGCACCGAGTGGAAGCTCAGGACGAGCTTGCCGCCGCGGTCGATGGCGCGGCCGTGCCCGGCCCAGTAGTCCTCGATCCTCGTCTTCATCGCGCGGATGTAGGCCGGATGGTCGTGGTAGTCCTCGATCGTCCGGAGCTGCGGCATCGAGCGCACCGTCATGGCGTGGCGGTAGACCGCGTCGATGCAGGCCACGGTGGTGTGCATGCAGTACTGGGCGAACATCGGGAAGACGAGCAGGCGTTCGACGCCTTCGGCACGGAGCTCCTCGATCACCTCGGGGATCGACGGAGAGCCGTAGCGCATCGCCTCGCGCACGAGGACGCCTTCGAGCGGGGTCCCCTCGAAGCGCTTCTCAAGGCCCTGCGCCGTCCGCCGGGAGATCACGACGAGGGGCGAGCCCTCCTCGGTCCAGACGTGACGGTAGAGTTCGGCGGACTTCTTCGGACGCACGCGCAGGATGATCCCGTGGAGGATCGGCCACCACTTCCATCGGGGCAGCTCGATGATGCGGTTGTCGCCGAGGAACTCGGCGAGGTAGCGCTTGAGCGCGGGCGCGTCGGGCGCGTCCGGGCTGCCGGTGTTGATGATGAGGACGGCGGTTTTCTTCTTGTGCGTCATTGGAAGGGTCTTGGCTGGGGGTACATGAAGCAAAGCCCGCCGCGGCCGTTGCCGGGGCGGGCGCATGCGGCCATTTTGCCCGCACAAGCTTAAAGGAGTCTTTCCCTTTCCCGGGGCCGCCCCAGGGGCTTTCCCGGGGACGCCGGGATCAGGCGCCCGTGTCGAACCAGCGCATGATGCGGCGCGGGAGGTAAAGGATGTTGCCCGGACGCGCACCGGCCGGGAAGCCGATGTGGCCGCCCTCGTCGGGATAGTCCATCGTGACGAACCCGCTCACATCCTTTTCCGCCGGGAGCGCCCAGGCGGCGAAGAACGGGTCGTTCTTGGCGTTCAGAAGAAGGAGCGGCACCCTCACGCCGGGGAGCACGGGCTTGCCCGAGCAGCGCGTCCAGTAGTCCATCGCCGAACGGAAGCCGTGGATCCTCGAGGTGTAGATGTCGTCGAAGTCGTACATCGAGCGGCAGGCACGGACCTTCTCCATGTCGATCACGTCCGGGAACCGGCGCGCCTTCTCCTCGAGCTTCTTCAGGAGCGTCTTGAGGAACATGTTCTCGTAGAAGACGTTGACGCCCTTGCTCATGCGCTCGCTGCCGACGACGAGGTCCAAAGGCGCCCCGACCGAGACGGCGGCCTCGATGTAGGAGGCGTCCTCGCCGAGTTCTCCCAAGTGGCGCACCAGCTGGTTGCCGCCGAGGCTCACGCCCACGGCGTAGAGCTTCGCCTCGGGGAAGCGCGCGTGCACGCTGCGGAGCACGAAGCTGTTGTCGGCCGTGTCGCCCGCATGGTAGGCGCGGGGCAGACGGTTGAGCTCGCCCCCGCAGCTCCTGAACATGGCCACGACGCCGCGCCAGCCGCGGTGGACGACCGCGTCCATGAGCGCCTTCACGTAGTGGCTGCTCGAGTCGCCCTCGAGTCCGTGGAAGAGCACCACCACGGGCGCCTTCGGGTCGGACGGTTCGGGGAGCGCCCAGTCCCAGAGCATGAAGTCCCCGTCGGGGAGCTCCACGCGCTCACGACGGAACTCGACCGACGGGCGCGGCAGTAGACGCGCGGGGATCACGGTCTGGAGATGCCCGCCAGGGCACCAGCCCGGCGCGTGATAGTCCGGTTGGACGAAAGGCATTTGGAATTCCTTCTTTCTTGCTTTTTTGTTATCTGTACGGGGACCTTCACGAGGCCCCTCGACTCAAGAGTAACTCAACGTCTCAGTGCGGGCAATTCCCCGCGCCGAGGACGCGTCTGCGGAGTTCGAGAACGGCCTCGATCTCCCGCTCGAGCCCTTCGGCGGGGAACCGCGCGGGCGTGCCCTCGGGGGCGTTCAGGCGGAACTCGTGCTGGAGCGCCCGGTAGCGGCGGTAGGCCGCGGCGGCCGACTCCGCGAGCTCCCTCGGGAGGAGTCCGAGTTCGGCGAAGCGCGCCAGGAGCTTGATGTTCCCGGAGTTGACGATCAGGTCGGGATGCCGGTGGGCGTGCACGAGGACGAGGTACTGCACGCAGAACTCCACGTCGACCATGCCGCCGTCGTCGTATTTGATGTCGAAGAGCCCCGTGGGGTTGTGATGCCCCTCCATGATCCGCCAGCGCATGGCGGTTACCTGCTTGGCGGCGTCCACCGGGTCCCTCGCCTCGGCGAGGATGTCGGCCCGTTCCGCCTCGAAGCGTCCGCCGAGTTCGGCGTCGCCCGCGCAGAAGCGCGCCCGGGTGAGCGCCTGGTGCTCCCAGAACCAGGCCCCGTTGACGAGCTCGTTCCGCTGGTACTCGCAGAACATCGAGAACGGCGTCACCACGAGGCCGCTCTCGCCGTTGGGGCGCAGTCTCAGGTCCACGTCGAAGAGGTTCCCCGAGCTCGTCTGGAGCGTGAGCCAGCTCATCATCCGGCGCACGAGTCTCGAGTAAACGACGTCGGCCTCCGAATCGGGGTCGTCGTAGATGAAGACGAGGTCGAGGTCGGAGTCATAGCCGAGCTCGCGGCCGCCCAACTTGCCGTAGCCCACGACGGCGAGCTTCGGATGTTCGCGGGTGCGCTTCGAAAGGCTCTTCCAGGCGCGTTCCACAACCTCCTCGAGGACCGCGTCGGCAAGGGCCGAGAGGTGGTCGGCGAGGCGCTCCACAGAGAGCCGTCCGTTGAGGTCGGCGATCAGGAGCTGGAAGGTGGCCGAGTGCAGGAGGTCCCTCAGCTGGTTCATCTGGCGCTCCTGGTCGCCCTCGTGGGCGTCGAGGTCGCGGCGCAGGCGGGCGCTCCAGGCGCGGTAGTCCACGGGGGTCTCCTCCGTGATCGAGTCCGCGTCGAAGGTGACCACGTCGTCGAGCACGATCGGATGGCGCACGAGGTAGTCGGCGCACCAGCGGCTCGCGGCGAGCACGCGTCCGACGCGCAGCATCGCCGAAGGGTACTGGGCGAGGAGCGCCACGTAGGTCGAGCGTCCGACGATCACCTCGAGCAGGTGCAGATAGCGGGAGAACACCTCGGCGGGCGTCACCACGGAGCGCAGCTCAGCGGGGATCCACCCGGCGGAGAGCTCGGCCACGCGCGGCACGAGCATGACGAGGCGCTCGCGCGTGACCTGGGCGCGCTGCGAACTCCCGACGTCGCGTTCGTTGACGAGCCGGAAGACCCGGCGTGCGAGGCCCGCGGCCTCCTCTTCGGATTCAATGGAGAGCACCGCGGCGAGCCTCGACTCGACATCCTCGACGAGCCCCGGGGAGCCGGCCTCCCAGCCGGCGGGCCAGTCGGCCGCGTCGAGCGGCTCGGCGGGCGCCTGCACCTGGAAGATCCCGTCGAAGGCGGAGGCGACCGCCTCGCGGATTCCGTCGAGTTCCTTCCAGAGGGAGGCGCCGTCGGTGTCCAGGAGGCCCGCGACCCGTTCGAGGCCCTCGCCCGAACAAGGAAGCCGCTGGGTCTGCTGGTCCTCGACGTACTGGATGGCGTGTTCGATGTCGCGGAGCCGCACGTAGTCGCGTTCGAGCTCCCGGGCGAGTTCGGAGCTGAGCACGCCCGCGCTTTCAAGCGCACGGATCATCGGGAGCGTCTGCTCACCGCGCAGGCTCGCATCACGTCCGCCGCGGATCGCCTGCTGGGTCTGTACGATGAACTCGATCTCGCGGATGCCCCCGCGGCCGAGCTTGACGTTGACCGAGCCGTCCTTCCTCATCACCTCGCGCCGGGCGGTCTCCGCGCGGATCATCTCGTGGAGGCGCGTGAGCGACGTGATGGCGTCGAAGTCGAGGTACTTCCTGAAGACGAACGGACGGATGAGGGACGCGAGCGAGCGGCGGTCCTCCTCGAAGAGCGCTTCGCCGCCGAAGACCGGGCGGTTGACGACGCGCCCCTTGATCCAGGCGAAGCGCTCCCAATCGCGCCCCTGTGAATACAGATAGTTCTCGAGCATGCCGAGCGAATCGACGATCGGACCGGACTCACCGTTGGGGCGGAGCCGCATGTCCACGCGGAAGACGAACCCCGGGTCCTCGACATCGTTGAGGGCCGGGATGACGCGCCGCGCGAGGCGCTCGAAGAACTCCTGGTTGGAGATGGTGCGGCGCACGTCGGGGGCGTCCGGGCCGGGAGCGGTCTCCCCGTCCTCGCCGTAAAGGAAGATGAGGTCGATGTCCGAGGAGACGTTGAGTTCACGCCCGCCCAACTTTCCCATGCCGACGACGAGCAGGTCCACGGGACGTCCGTCCGGGCGGCGCGGCACGCCGAAGCGCCGGGCGAGCTCGCGGGCGTGCAATCCCACGACGGCGTCGATCGCGAACTCCGCGAAGTCGCTCATCGTGCGGACCACCTCCGGGTAACCGATCCGTCCGAGGGCGTCCCCGCCGAGAAGCGAGAGGACGACGTCTCGGCGCATCTCGCGCAGACGGTGCGGAAGGGCCCCCGCGTCGAGGGCGGCCGCACCGAGCCGCTCCTCCATGAGGTCGCGGTCCCATCGGGTCGAGACGAGCTCCTCCCATATCCCGAGCCTTTCGTCCCACGAAAGGGCGGGGTCGCGTCCCTCGAGGGCGCGGCGGGCGAAGGGGGAGAATTCAAGCACTTGGTCGAGTGTTGCCGGCATGACGGCGGGTCTCCTTGTGGTGTGTCCTTGGTCGGGGGACGCCTCCTGGGACGTCCCGTGAATCCATTCTAACCGTCTTTCACCCGCTGAAAAGGCGCCCCCGAGGCGGGCAATTTGCGTAATATTGAGTCACTCCGACCCCCAACTCTTCTCCGAGGTATAGACCAACGTGCCCACTCCCCATAGGACCCACATGAAAAACGGACTCTTCCGGTGGTTCGACGACCACAAGGTCCTCGTCCGTGTCATCCTCGGCCTGTACCTCTGCGCATGCCTGCTCCTGCTCGGCACGCGCTGGCTCTTCACGACGCAGCTCGACCTCTGGCGCGACGACATCACGCGCCTGATCTCGGAGTCGACCGGCGTGAACGTCACCGCCGAGAAGATCCACGGGGGCTTCCACAAGATCTGGCCCACGCTCGAGCTCACCAACGTGGAGCTCGCGCGTCCGGGCGGCCCCGTCTCGCTCACGCTTCCGAAGGTCCAGGCCCGCATCGCCTGGTCCTCGCTCTGGCACCTCGAACCCCGCTTCGAGTCGCTCCTGGTGAGCCGTCCCTCGCTCGCGATCGAACGCCTCGACGAGACGCGCTTCGACGTGGCCGGGTGGATCATCGACACCAAGCCCTCCGAAAAGAAGGAGGAGCCGCTCTTCGCCCTCAATCCGAAGACCGAGAACCCCGTGCTCAACTGGCTGCTCGCCCAGGACCGCCTCGGACTGATCGACGGCTCGTTCTCCTACTCGGACGCCCGCGACCCCGAACACGTGGTCCGCGTCGAGCACGCCGACGCCGTCTTCGAGAAGGGACTGCTCGACTACCGCGCCGCCTTCAAGGGCTCGCTCGTCATCGACGGGCGCACCAAGCCCGTGGACATCCGCGCGCGCCTCGAGAAGCCCTTCCTCAACGCGAGCGTCGACCCGCTTTTCTGGAACATCTCCCTTTACGCGGACATCCGCAACTCCGACATCGCCGGCACGCTCCAGCGCATGGGCTTCCCGAAGATCCTCGAATCGGGCTTCGGCGAGGCGAGGCTCTGGGCCGACCTCGACGAGGGACGCCTCAAGTCGCTCACGGGCGAGGTCTCGATCACGAACGTCAACGCCCGCGTGGACGCCTCGCTCCCGGCGCTCGAACTCGCCGGGCTCTCCGGTTCGATCGACTACGGCGCCGAGGACGCCGACGAAGGCGCCCGCACGTACAAGTTCGAACTCAAGGACCTCAAGGTCCTCACCAAGCGCGGCAAGGCGCTCGCCCCGTCGGACCTCGGACTCGAACTCACGCTCTCCGCCCATGACGAACCCATCGCCGGCTCCTTCCACGCCAAGCGCCTCAACCTCGCCGAGATCTCCGGGCTGATCCCCGCGCTCCCGATTTCCGAGGAGCTGCGCGCCGGACTGATGACCTCACGTCCCTCGGGCGTCCTGCACCACCTCGCGGCCTCCTTCAAGGGCGACCCCGCCGACATCCGCAACTGGGCCGTAGACGGCGGATTCGAGGGCCTCTCCCTCCCCGCGGACGCCGCCACCGGTCGTCCCGGTTTCGAGAACCTCTCGGGAACCGTGAAGACCGACAGGAGCTCCGAGGCGTTCGCCGTCAAGCTCGACTCCAAGCGGGCCACGCTCTCGTTCCCGGGCGTCTTCCGCGACCCCGACATGGTCTTCGGCACCTTCAAGGCCGACGCCCGCGTCTCGCTCAGGACCCCCGTGAAGGTCGACATCCTCTCGCTCTCGGCCTCCAACCAGGACGCCGCCGTCACGGCCTCGGGCTCGTGGACCGCCACGGGCGGCGCGGGCACGATCGACGTGGGCGGCAGGATCCTGCGCGCCAAGGCCGTGCGCGTCGTGCGCTACCTCCCGAACGTCGTCGGCGAAGGCGTCCTCGACTGGGTGGGCGCCGCCATCCGTGGCGGCCGCGCCGCCGGCGGCGACTTCACCGTGAGGGGCGAGCTCTCGGGCTTCCCCTGGGACGACTCGAAGAACAAGTCCGACCTCTTCCGGATCCGCGCCGATCTGAAGGACGTCACGCTCGACTTCATGCCCCCCATGAAGGGGCATGAAAAGCCCGACCGCTGGCCCGAACTCACGGGCATCGAGGGCGAGCTCGACTTCACGGGCGACTCGATGTTCGTGCGCCACGCCACCGCGCACTCCGCCGGCCTGAAGGCCAACGGCGTCGAGGCGGCCATCCGCACGCTCTCGCACGACTCGCTCCTCGAGGTGGACGGCCACGTCGAGGGCACGGTCGACCAGGCGCTCGGCTACCTGCACAAGGCCGACACGATCCGCTCCGTGATCGGCGACACCTTCTCCAAATCCAAGGGCGACGGAACCGTCACGGCGACGCTCGGCCTGAGGATCCCCATCGGCGCCAAGGGCTCCCCGGCCTACCGCGTCGCCACCACCTTCCACGAGGACGACTTCTCGATGGGCTTCGGCGTGCCCGTGGTCCACAAGCTCAAGGGCGAACTCGTCGTCGACGAAAAAGGCGCCAGGACGCCCGCTCCGGTCAACGGCGAGACCCGCGAGGGCCCGATCACGATCGAGGTGCTCTCCGAGGCGCCCCGCGTCAAGGTCGTCGTCAACGGCACGCTCTCCTCGGACGAACTCTTCGACTTCGCCGAGATCGCCAAAACGAATCCCGTTCGCGGCCTCGTTGAGGGACACACCCCCGTGACCGCCATCACCCGCGTGGACATGAGCCGCGGCGTCTGGACGCTCGAGGCCGCCTCCACGATGCTCGGCATCGAGAGCCGCGTGCCCGCGCCGCTCGGCAAGGAGGCGATGGACATGGCCCCGACCAAGGTCGGGATCCGCGGCGAGGGCGGGAACCTCTCGGTGGACATCAAGACCGACGAGCGCGTCGAAACGCTCATCGACTTCAAGCGGCATGCCGACGGCGGCTACGACCTCGTCGACATCGACATCGGCGTGGGCACCGCCCCGGCGCCCCGGACGACGCTCAAGGGCGTGTGCGGCGCCGTGCGCCTCGAGACGCTCGAGGCGGACCGCTGGCTCGAACTCATGAAGTCGATCCAGGCCGCCTCGAAGAAGGCGGATGGGAAAACGGCTGGAAAGCCGGACCTGAAGGCCGACGCAAAGGCCGTCGCGAAGGCGGCGGACGCCTCCGGAAGGATGGACCTTCGCCTCCAGACGCTCTCCTTCGACGTGGGCGAGGTGACCGCCGGCGGTCCGATCCTGCGCGGACTGAAGGGCTCGGTCGTGAGGACGGGCGACAAGGACTGGTACCTCGACGTCACGAGCAACGACGTCGCCGGTACGATGAAGGCGCGGATCACGCCCGTCACCGTGATGAACCGCTTCGAGGCGGACGTCTCCAGGCTCCATCTCCCGGAGAGGACGCTCGACTTCCTCAAGTCGATCGACGACGAGCCCGACGGCACGGACAAGCCCATCGAACTCAAGGCGCTCCCCGACCTCGCGCTCCGCATCAAGAGCCTCGTCGTGAACGGCCGCGACTTCGGCGCCGTCACGATCGAGGGCGCCAACGCGGTGAAGGAGGAAGGCCGCACGTGGACCACCAGGAAGCTCGAGATGGCCGCCCGCGGCGCCACGCTGCGCGGTTCGCTCGCCTGGTTCCAGCCCGTCGGCGACACCGAGGGTGAAACCAACGCCAAGCTCGACTACGACGCCCGCGACACCGGGGCCTTCCTCGACGCCCTGGGCGTGGACAAGGTCGTGCGCGGCGTCCCCGGCACCGCCAGGGCCGAGCTCAACTGGACGGGCTCCCCGGTCACGCCGAAGATCGACACGATGAACGGCACGTTCGAGGCGCGCGGCCGCGAGGGCGCGATCCTCAAGGTCGAACCGGGCGCCGGCCGCCTGCTGAGCCTCTTCTCGATGCAGCACCTGATCAAGCGCCTCACGCTCGACTTCTCGGACGTCCTCAAGAAGGGCTTCGGCTTCGACTCGATCCAGGTCGACGGCACGATGAGGAACGGCGTGATGAACATCCCCAAGCTCGCCGTCTTCGGCTCCTCGGCGACGGTGCTCCTCGGGGGCGACGTCGACCTCAACAACGAACAGCTCGACATGCACGCCGTCGTGCTCCCGTCGATCAACGCGGGCGCCCCGGCGCTCGCCCTCTCGATCGTCAACCCGGCCGTGGGCATCGGCACGTTCGTCACGCAGTGGCTCCTCAAGGACCAGCTCTCGAACATGTTCAAAGCCGAATATTCAATCAAGGGCGGATTCGAGAATCCCGAAATCAAGAACCTCTCGCCCCATAAGAGGCCCCCGGTCCCGTGAGAACGCCCGCCTCCCGCCCGCGCGTGCGCGCGGGCGGGATGAACGGCCTCTTCGGGTTTATAATGATTGGACTTCTAAAGGGCCCAAAGGACTCATTGTGTTCAAATCCTTCAAATTGATGACGCCGATCGTCTGGATGACGCGCCTGCTCGTGGGGGCCTACCCGCACTGGCAGGGCTGCGCGCCGTCGTCACGCCAACGCATCTATTTCGCCAACCACACGTCCCACCTCGACACCATCGTGATCTGGGCGTCGCTGCCGCCCCAGCTGCGCCGCTTCGTCCGTCCGGTGGCCGCCAAGGACTACTGGGAGAAGGGACTTCTCCGCCGCCGCATCGCCCTGGACGAACTCAACGTCGTCCTCGTCGACCGCCGCCGAACCGAGAACGCCAACCCGATCGACCCCCTGAGGAACGCCCTCAAGGAGGGGTCCTCGCTGATCATCTTCCCGGAGGGGACGCGCCGTCCGCAGCCCCTGCCGAGCGAATTCAAGTCGGGCATCTGGCGCCTCATGAAGGAGTTCCCCGACGTGGAGCTCATCCCCGTTTACATCGAGAACCTCCACAGGGCCATGCCCAAGGGCGTCCTCATCCCCGTGCCCACCGTGTGCTCCGTGCGCTTCGGCGCTCCGCTCGAGCACTCCCCGGACGACCTCAAGGAGGAGTTCCTGACCCGGGCCCGCAACGCCATTATTGAGTTAGCACAGCCATGATGAGACTCGGATTCACCATTCAAGAGGCCTACGTGACGCTGCTCCTCGGCCTCTCCTTCCTCGCCCTCGTGGGCACCCTGTACGGCAACTGGGCCTTGAAGCGCGTCTCGAACTCACTCGAGCAGATGCGCCTGATGGCCGTGAACGCCCGCATGCGCATGGCCTGGTGGCTGATCGTCGTCTTCGCGATCGCCTTCGCCCTGGGCGAGACCGCGCTGCTCGTGTTCTTCGCGTTCATCAGCTTCTTCCTCCTGAGGGAGTTCATCGCGATCACGCCCACGAAGCCCACGGACCACCACGCGCTCGTGCTCGCCTTCTACATCGCGATCCCGCTCCAGTACATCCTGGTCGGATTCCAGCTCGTGCCGCTCTACACGGTGTTCATCCCGATCTACCTGTTCCTGGCGCTGCCGGTGATCATGGCACTCTCGAGCGACACCGAACGCTATCTGGAACGCGTCGCCAAGGTCCAGTGGGGCATCATGCTCTGCGTGTTCTGCGTGAGCCACGCCCCCGCGATCGCCACGATCGACCTGACGCGCTACCACTCCTCGGGCCCGCTCCTGCTGCTCTTCTACCTGCTCGTCGTCTTCGTGTGCGACCTCGTCTCGACGATCGCCAGCGCGTTCTTCGGCGGCAAGGCCCTGCGCTACAACAACTACCGCACCTTCACGGGCACCGTGATCGGCTGCCTCGGCGGCATCATCGCCGGCGGGCTCTTCTTCTGGATCACGCCGTTCCGCTGGTGGCAGGCCGTCCTGATGGCCGTCGGCGTGGTGATCTCGTGCGTCCTCGGCGACCTCGTGATCAGCGCCGTGCGCCGTTCCATGGGCGGTGAGACCCGCGTCGCGGGCGAGGCGGACCTCTACATGACGCGCGGCACGCTCGCCAAGCTCGCCCCGCTCACGTTCTCGGCCCCGGTGTTCTACCACCTCACGACGAACATCTTCATCGTCTACAAGGGCGTGCTCTAAGAGCCCCTCCGGCAGACGAAGAAAAAGCCCCGCTTCCAGCATGGAAACGGGGCTTTGTTTCATTCAGACGACCGCGCTCCGGGGGGCCGGACGCAAGAAAGCCGCCCTCGCATGAAGGCGGCCTTCTTCATCGTTCGACCTGGAAGGGCGTCGATATCAACGACGACGCTGGGACGGGCCCGTGTGCGTGCGACCTTCGATGTGGCGAAAGGTGATGCGGCCCTTCGTCAGATCGTACGGGGAGAGCTCGAGCGAGACCTTGTCACCGGCGAGAATACGGATGTGATGCTTGCGCATCTTGCCGTTCGTGTAAGCAATCAGTTCGTGACCGTTCTCCAACTTCACGCGGTAACGGGCGTCGGGCAACACTTCAAGAACCTGCCCGGCCATCTCAATCAGATCTTCCTTAGCCATAATCTTCCATCTTGGTTGCCTGAGGCGACCCGGGAAAAACTGCGGAACCATCCGCACGCCGGAGCGCATCAAGGCAGAAATACTAAAAACATCCTCGCGGCTCCGCGGCTTCAAACCGCCCTGCGGGCACGCTCGGTAAACGAAGAAAGACCCCCGTCCCCTCGAAAAGGGATGCGGCCGGGTCTTCCGAAAAGGCACGGCGGACGGTGTGGGAACACACGGTCCACGCCTTGCCGATTGACCGTGATTGTAACACTTAACCGCCCCGTGATTCTTGAAATACGGGGAAAAACTAATCCTTGGGGACTAAGTCGTTAAGAGAAAAAACAGATTCGGTAAGTTACAATAGAGCCGTTGTTCGGAATTACGGGGCTGGGGACCATCCACAGGTCCGGGACCGAAAAACGCGCGTCTTCCCACCGACGGCGCGCTTGAACAAACCCTTATCGCAGCTTCCCTCATTCAGCCCATTCCTTAAGGAGAGAATTATTATGAAGTCGGTTCTTGTTGTTTACGACAGCCGCGGAGGCCATACCGCCCGCATCGCCCGTCGCATTTGGGAGACCATCATCGCCGAGGGCCATCAGGCGGACCTGATGAACGTCATCGAGGCCGACCGCGAAGGCGTCGACTGGAACAAGTACGACACCGTCATCGCCGGCGCGCCCGTCCTGTACGGCCACTTCCGCCGCGACTTCGTGGGCTTCGTCAACAAGTGGAAGTCCGTCCTGGACTGCAAGGCCACCAGCTTCTTCAACGTCTCCGTGGTCGCCCGCACGCCCGCCAAGGCCACGCCCGAGGGCAACGTCTACTGCCGCAAGTTCATGCAGAACAACCCCTGGCAGCCCAAGGACGTCAAGTGCTTCGCCGGCAAGGTCGACTACCCGAACTGGTCCTGGATCGACACCAAGCTCATCCAGATGATCATGAAGATGACCAAGGGCCCGACCGAGCCCACCGCCGTCATCGACTACACCGACTGGAACGAAGTCGAGGAATACGCCCGCCACTGCCTGACGCTCGAAGCGTAAGCAGGCGCGAGACCGTTTTCCCCCGCCCGTGACCAGGGGGCGGAAAAGACGAATGAACCGGGGCCTCTTCACCATGAAGGGGCCTCGTTTGCTATGGTATGGACTCCGAGGAGAAAGTCCGCTTCGTGTTGAGACTTCTCCGAAAGATTCCTAAAATAGAACTTTGCATTATTGAAGACGCCGGCCCCGACGCCGGACGCACGAGTATATGGATCAGAACTTCCCATGGTACGCCTCGTATCCCGAGGGCATGCCGCATGAAATCAATCCGGATCAGTACCAGAACATCGCCGAGGTGCTCGACCAGATCGCCGAGCGCCACCCCGAACACATCGGGTACGAAAACTTCGGCGCGCACCTGACCTACAGCCGGGCCCGGGACCTCTCGCAGGACCTCGCCGGCTACTTCCAGGGCCTCGGCCTCAAGGCGGGCGACCGCGTCGCCATCATGATGCCGAACCTGCTGCAGTACGTCGTCACGCTCTTCGCGTGCCTGCGCGCCGGCCTCGTCGTCGTCAACATCAACCCGCTCTATACGCCCCGCGAGGTGCACTCCACCCTCGAGGACTCCGGCGCCAAGGCGATCGTCATCATCGACATGTTCGCCAGGACGCTCGAGAAGGCGCTCCCCGGCACGGCCTGCGAACACGTCGTGCTCACCGGCGTGGGCGACCTCTTCCCGACCTTCAAGCGCATGCTCGTCAACTTCGTGATCCGCAAGGTCAAGAAGATGATCCCGCCCTACAAGCTCTACGGAGCGGTCTGGTTCCGCGACGCCCTCCAGAAGGGCCACGCCCACGGCTACGAGCCCCACGCGGGCAAGAACACCGAGACGGCGCTCCTGCAGTACACGGGCGGCACGACGGGCGTAAGCAAGGGTGCGATCCTCTCGCACAGGAACGTGCTCGCCAACATGGCCCAGGTCTCCGCCTGGATTTCGAGCACCCTCAAGGAGGGCGAGGAAGTCGTCATGACGGCGCTCCCGCTCTACCACATCTTCTCCCTGACGGCCCTGCTCTGCTTCACCCAGCTCGCCTCGACGATGGTGCTCATCACCAACCCGCGCGACCAGGACAAGCTCGGCAAGAGCTGCAAGAAATTCGACTACTCCGTGATCATCGGCGTGAACACGCTCTTCGCGGCGATGCTCAACAACCCGCACTTCCTCTCGCACAAGTTCACGCGCCTGCGCATGACCGTGGGCGGCGGCACGCAGGTCCAGAGCCACATCGCCGACAAGTGGCGCCGCCAGACCGGCAACCCGATCCTCGAGGCCTACGGCCTCACGGAATGCTCCCCGGGCGTCTGCGGCAACGTGCCCTTCGCCGAATGGGACGGCTCGGTGGGCGTGCCCATTCCGAGCACCGAAGTGTCGATCCGCGGCGAGGGCTTCAAGGACCTCGGCGTGTGCCCCGACCCCTCGCAGGCCGGCGACTACATCGGTGAGATCTGCGTGAAGGGCCCGCAGGTGATGCAGGGCTACTGGAACAAGCCCGAAGAGACCGCCGCGACGATGCGTGACGGATGGCTCCGCACGGGCGACGTGGGCTACATGAACGACAAGGGCTCCGTGTTCATCACGGACCGCAAGAAGGACATGATCCTCGTCTCGGGCTTCAACGTGTACCCCAACGAGGTCGAGAACGTCATCGCGGGCATGCCGCAGGTCCTCGAAGTGGGCGTCGTCGGCGTCCCCAACGAGAAGTCCGGCGAACGCGTCAAGGCCGTCATCGTGAGGAAGGACCCCACCCTCACCGCCGACCAGGTCAAGAACTACTGCCGCACGATGCTCACGGCCTACAAGATGCCCCGTGAAATCGTCTTCGTGGACGAACTCCCGAAGACCGCGGTGGGCAAGATCCTGCGCCGCGAGTTGCGCGATATTAAGGGTGAGGCCTAAAAATCACTAGGGTTTACACTCAGACGTGAATGCATGGGACTATAATTTTCGTCCCAAAAGGGCCACTGACGGACTTCCGCCGGTGGCCCCGTGATTTGAGACGAACGTCTCAGGCGGCCTTATCGCCGCCCCTGACGCGGATCTCGCGTCCGTCGAATTCGACGATTTCACCGCCCCTGAGCTTGCGGCCCCTGCGGGTCTCGACTTCTCCGTCGACCCTGACCATGCCCTCCCGGACGAGTTCCTTGGCCATTGCGCCGGAATCCGCGAAACCGACGGCCTTCAACAACGCGTCAAGCGTGATGTACTCGCCGCGGACCTGAAAATCGAGTGTCATGTGCTTTCTCCTCCCCTCTCCGGGGATGTTCGATGAAAGCCTTCATGTTACCGAAGTTCCGCGCCCCTCGCGCGATGCTCCAGCACCTCAAACATCGAGACCAACGATGCTTTCAGCGATCACCTTCATCCTGCTCTTCCAAGTCATGGGCGAACTCATCGGCCACGGCCTCGGGCTGCCCGTTCCGGGCCCCGTCATCGGCATGGTCCTCATGCTCTTCTCCTTCATCGTGAAGCCGGAGTTCATCAACATCATCCGTCCCACGGGCGGCGTGCTGCTCTCGAACCTCTCGCTTCTGTTCGTCCCGGCCGGCGTGGGCATCATGCGCCACGGCCAGCGCTTCATCGACGAGGGCGTCGCCATCATGATCGTCATCGTCGTCTCCACCATCATCGCGATGCTCGCGACCGCCTACACGATCATCTTCGTGAAGAAGCGCCTGAAGATCGAGGACTGAGACCATGCTTGAATTCATCAACGCCCTCTACGGCTCCGTGAAGAGCAACCCCGCGCTCTGGCTCGTCCTCACGCTCGTCGCGTTCATCTTCGGCCAGAAGGTCTACAAGATCACCAAGTACAACCCGCTCGCCGCACCGACGAACGTCGCGGTGATCCTCATCATCGGGATCCTGCTCCTCTTCAACATCCCCTACGACGAGTACTACAAGGGCGCCAACTTCATCACGTTCCTGCTCGGGCCGGCCACCGTCGTGCTGGCGGTCCCCGTGTTCGAACAACGCGCCAAGCTCGTCAAGCTCTGGCTCCCGCTCGCCGCGGGCCTGCTCGTGGGCTGCTGCGTCTCGATCGTGTCGGTGGTGCTCCTCGGCTGGGCCTTCCACCTCGATCCGAAGACCCTCATCTCGCTCATCCCGAAGTCCGTGACGACCCCGATAGCGATGGGCGTCTCGCAGAGCCTGGGCGGCATGCCCGACCTGACGGCCGCCCTCGTGGTGATCACCGGCATCGTGGGCTCCTCGATCGGCCGCCCGATCTTCCGCTTCTGCAAGATCACCTCGGACCCGGTGTGCGGCGTCTCGCTCGGCCTGACGGCCCACGGCATGGGCACGAGCATGGCCTTCCAGATCTCCAACGACGCGGGCGCCTTCTCGGGCCTGGCGATGGGCATCTCCGGCGTGATCACCGCGTTCGTCGCGCCGCTGCTCGCCTCCCCGCTCATGAGGCTCCTGGGCATCCTCCCCTCCTGAGGACGACGTCCCGAGGCCGCGCCTCTCACAAGGCTCCCTCCCCGCAGAAACGGGGTGCGGAGCCTTTTTCATGCCCGTCGGCCCCGTCACGGGCACACCCGGCGCATGGAGGCCGGAGGACAAGCGCCGGCCGGGGTTCTTTCGAGTCTGGTGCACGGTACCGGACCCGAACCCATGACCCCTGCGCGGGACGAAAACGGCGGGCACGAAAAACGGCGTGTTCCCGAAGGGGAGGCACGCCGTCTTCACGGACGGGACCGCAGGGGGTCCCGCATGTGGAATCACGCTCAGGTGAGGCTCGGATGCAGGATCGTCACCACGCACACCACGACGATCACGCCGATGATGTTGAGCAGGAAGCCCGCCTTGACCATCTCCTTGATCTTGAGGCGGCCCGTGCCGAACACGATGGCGTTCGGCGGGGTGGCCACCGGCATCATGAAAGCGCACGAAGCGGCGATGGCGGTCGCGTAGAGGAGGCCCTCCGGCGCGATGTGGAGGCTTTCCGCCGCGGCCGCGATCAGCGGCATCATCGTGGCGGCCAGGGCCGTGTTCGAGGTGACTTCGGTGGCGAACGTGACGAGCGCCGTGACGCCGGCCATCATCGAGGTTTCACCGAGGCTCGCGAGCGAGGCGGCCTGCGCGCCGATCAGCGCGGCGGCGCCGGTGTTCTGCAGGGCCGCGGCCATGGTGAGGCCGCCTCCGAAGAGCAGCAGCACGTCCCAGGCGATCACGTCCTTGGCGGAGGACCAGTCCAGGGCGTGGATGCCGCGCTTCCAATCCACGGGGATCATGAAGAGGAGCAGGCCGGCGCCCATGGCGATCACGGTGTCCGAAAGGGGCTTGAAGGGCTTGACGCCGCCGAAGTCCAGGCCGCGGATGACCGGGCCGAAGATCCACAGCGCGGCGGCGAGCATGAACACGGCGAAGACGATCTTCTCACCGGCGGTCATCTTGCCGAGCTTGGCGAGTTCGGTCTTCACCCATTCCTGACCGCCCGGGAGCGCCGGGAGGCGGCACGGATAAAGCACGCGCGTGAGCAGGAAGTAGGTCACGGGGAGCATGATCGCCGTGACGGGCAGGCCCACCTTCATCCAGTCCACGAAGCTCACCTGGACGTGGTAGGTCTGGGTGACGAACCGCGAGAAGATGCCGTTGGGAGGCGAACCAATCAGGGTGGCCATGCCGCCGATCGAGGCCGAATAGGCGATCGCGAGCAGCAGAGAGACGGAGAAGTTGTGTTCGTCGCGGCCGATTTCAGGGCTGTCCTGCGTGGAGCGCACGACGCTCATCACGGCGATCGCGATCGGGACCATCATCGCGGCGGTGGCGGTGTTGGAGACCCAGGCCGAGAGGAACGCCGTGGCGATCATCAAGCCGAGGACCATCTGGTTTGGCTTGGTGCCGAACCACCCGATCATGTGGAGCGCGATGCGGCGGTCCAGATGCCAGCGGTGGACGGCGGCGGCGAGCAGGAAGCCGCCCAGGAAGAGGAAGATCGTGCCCGAGGCGTAGTTCGACATCGCCTGCGCGGGCGTGGCGATCTGAAGGAGCGGGTAAAGCACGAGCGGGAGCATCGCCGTGGCGGCGATCGGAAGCGCTTCGGTGAACCACCACACCGCCATCCACACGGTCACGGCGACGCAGGCGCGTCCGGCATGGCCGAAGGCCACGTCGACGCCGTGCGCGTCGATGTAGTGGGTGGGCAGCAGATAGTACGTCACCAGTGCCAGCAACGGCCCGAGGATCAGTGCGAAGACCTTGCTTTTCGCGGATAGCGCACCGATTTCAATACTGGATTCAGTCATGGTCCCTCCATGAACATGGAATGTGTCGATCCCCTCGGAAGGGGGTCTATATCAAAAATACTAACGGGACGGCCCCGGCCTTTCAAATACACTTCCCTGGTTTAAATTACTTAGTTCGTCAAATAAAACCGCGAAGTGTAACAAGACTTTTCAACCCTGACGCGTCATAGTCCGAGCCGAAACCGCCGATAGATTTCACGCAAAGGCCTTGATGACCGAGGCGGTGTCGGACGGAACGACCGAACCGACCTCCTCCCCGACGGGGACCTCCATGAGCTGGAAGACGCCCTTTTCCCAGGCGGCGCGCGTGATCGCGCGCATGATCAGCTCGAGGGCGGCGCACGGCGGGAACTGCTCCGTGGGGAGGTCCGCCGAGAAGGCGGTCCTGAGGAAGCGGCCCTCGCGGCCGTGGAAGCCCGAGGCGAGCACGGTGTTCTTGAGGGAGCCCGAGACGATGAAGTTCTTGAGCATCCCGGGGAGCGTGGACTCCTCCGAGGCGAGGAGCACGTTCTCGAGGACGGCGCCCTCGGCGCCGAGCACGGCGAGCGCGCCGGCCTGTTCAGGGGTGGCGACGCCGCCCCAGGCGATCACGGGGAGGCCCGTGGCGCGGACGACCTGCGGAACGAGGTTCATGAGGGAGCTCTTCTCGGCTTCGGCGGATTCGAAGGCGAGGCGTTCGCCGCCCGCTTCGGAGCCCTGCACGATGACGGCGTCGGCGCCGGCGGTGCGGAGCACCTTGCCTTCCAGGAGCGTGGTGGCCACGCCGAGGTTGGCGATGCCGAGCTCCTCGAGGCGTTCCTCCTCGGGTTCGCGGAAGCCGCCCGAGAGGCTGATCATGGCCACCGGCTCGAGCGAAACGGCCTTTTCAAAGAGGGCGTCGAAGCGTTCGAGCTCCTCCTCGAAGGTGGGCACGTCGGCGAGCACGGCCGCGGGGTCCACGCCGAGGGGTTCGCAGTACGGGCGCATGCCTTCGGCGAGCGCACCGAGGTCCTCGGCGTCGAGTTCGACGCGGCGCTTCGGGATCCGGAGCGCGATGGCGAGCGGGCCTTCAACGGCGCTCCTCACCTCGGCCACGAAACGCTCGAGCTCGGCGGGCGTCATGAGGGTGGCGTCCACGACGCCCAGTCCGCCTGCGCGGCACACGGCGGCGACGATGGCCGGGCGTGAGCACACGGGGGTCGGGGCGTTCATCAGGGGCGCCTCCACATGGAGGAGCTGCCGGAGTCGGTCGGGCGAAAGTGAGGGAATCGTCATGATCGAACCTTGTCGTTTAATGAATGGGGTGCCCTTCCGGGCGTGGGCACATTTTAGACAAAACATTCCCGTATAAGTGGCAGGGCTTCAAAAAGACGTGGAAAATCCGTGTTGAATCAGTCCCCGCGCGGGAGCGGCTTGCCCGCGGATGGCGTTGCGGTTAAAATCGTACCCCTCTTTGAAAATGCACCCCCGTAGAGGGTGCACCCCCCGAGCGTCCGTCCACAGGGGACGCCCCCTCCGAGGTCGCCAAGCGGGCCGCTTTGAGGGAGAATGAGGGCATCGGGCCCCCGGGGCCTCCCATCCCAACACGGCGCCGGCCATGCCGCCGGAGCCCCCTTCCGGAACCATATCAACATGTCCAAGAAAACCGTGGTCATCGGCCTCTCCGGTGGCGTCGACTCGTCCGTAAGCGCCTGGCTCCTCAAGGAACAGGGCTACGAAGTGATCGGCCTGTTCATGAAGAACTGGGAGGACGACGACGATTCCGAATACTGCTCGTCGCGCCAGGACTTCATCGACGCGAGCTCGGTGGCGGACGTCATCGACATCGACATCGAGGCCGTCAACTTCGCCAAGGAATACAAGGAGCGCGTCTTCTCGGACTTCCTCCGGGAGTACGAGGCGGGCCGCACGCCCAATCCCGACGTGCTCTGCAACGCCGAGATCAAGTTCCGCGCGTTCCTCGACCACGCCATGACGCTCGGCGCGGACTACATCGCCACGGGCCACTACGCCCGCGTGCGCCGCACCGACGACGGCGTCGAACTGCTCCGCGGCATCGATCCGAACAAGGACCAGAGCTACTTCCTGCACCGTCTCACCCAGGAGCAGCTCGACCGCGTGATCTTCCCCGTTGGCGAACTCCACAAGACCAAGGTCCGCGAGATCGCCGAGAAGCTCGCCCTTCCGAACGCCAAGAAGAAGGACTCCACCGGGATCTGCTTCATCGGCGAGCGTCCCTTCCGCGAGTTCCTCTCGCGCTACCTCCCGACGCACCCGGGTCCGATCCGCATCCCGGACGGCACCGTCGTCGGAGAGCACATGGGACTCTCCTTCTACACGCTCGGCCAGCGAAAGGGCATCGGCGTGGGCGGCATGCAGAACTCCACGGGCGAGCCGTGGTTCGTCGCCAAGAAGGACCTCAAGACGAACACCCTCTGGATCTGCCAGGGCCACGACCATCCGTGGCTCCTCACCCGTGAGATCACCTCCGAGATCCCGAGCTGGGTCGCGGGCCACGCGCCCGACATGGGCGAACCGCTCACGGTGAAGACCCGCTACCGCCAGAAGGACGGCCCCTGCGAACTCGTCCGCGTCGACGACGAACGCTTCACGCTCTCCTTCTCCGAACCCCAGTGGGCCGCCACGCCGGGCCAGAGCGCCGTGCTCTACCGCGGCGACGTGTGCCTCGGGGGCGGCTTCATCGACCGCGTCGAACCGCTCGAATGATCCCGGCGGGGCCGGGAGCCCCGCAAAAAGAATTAAATAAGGCCCGCCGGCTATTGCTGCCGACGGGCCTTCTGCATTCTTCTCCGGGAGGGAATCACTTCCTCGCCGAGAGCTTCCTCGTCTTGTTCCTTCCCCAGTAGTGGCCGATCGCCACGACCAGGACGGCGCCGGCGACGGCGGCCGGGTAGTGCATCTTGAAGACGAGCTCGGGGAAGCGCGTCGCGAAGAACGTGTCCGAAGCCATCATGTCGCCGCCGATCCAGCCGAGCAGGCCGGCGCCGAAGTACACGATGATCGGGAAGCGTTCGATGAACTTCAGGATGATCTGGGAGCCGAAGATGATGAACGGCACGGCCACGAGCAGGCCGAAGATCACGAGCACCATCTGGTGGTCCTCATGGGCCTGGGTCACGGCGCCCGTGATGCCCATCACGTTGTCGAGGCTCATGATGAAGTCCGCGACGATGATCGTCTTGACGGCCTTCCAGAGCTTGGTGGCGCCCTCCACTTCGGAGTGGTCCCCGTCATCGGGGATCAGGAGGTGCATGCCGATCCAGAGGAGCAGCGCGCCGCCCACGAACTTCAGGAACGGCAGGTCGATCACCATGACGGCGATCGTGATGAGGATCACACGGAGGATGATCGCGCCCGCGGTGCCCCAAAGGATGCCCTTCGTGCGCAGGTCGTGAGGCAGGTTGCGGCAGGCCATCGCGATGACGACGGCGTTGTCGCCCCCGAGCAGGATGTCGATCAGGATGATCTGGCCGACCACCCCCCAGTGGAGATTAACCAAAAAATCGAACAAGGCTTCCACGTCTTTTCCTCTGCGGCAAGTGCCGCACAATTTGTTTTCTCAGGACGGGTGATGATAGCAAAATCACCGCTTCGAACAACCGTTCAATCCCAAATAGAAACAAAATCTTGATCTTCTTCGGGCTCCTCCACCTCGCCCCTCAACACTTTGTTGATGGAGCTCAAGGAGAACCCCCTGTACATCAGATAACGCACCTGTCGGTCGCGTTCCTTCCTGTCTTCGGGGAGCTCCGACCAACGCTTGCGCCAGACGCGCAGACAGCGCACCGGTTCGGGCTCCGAGATCGACTCCATGGCGTTGGCGAGCGCCTCGCCCTTGACGCCGTCGCGCTTGAGTTCATAGCGGAGACGCCGGTCCCCGAGGTTCTTCTGCCTCAGACTCACGCGGGTCTTCGCGAAGCGTTCGTCACTCAGATACCCCGCCTCCTCGAGTTTGTCGAGGATCTCGCGCACCTTTTCCGGCGCGTCGGGGTCGTCCTCGCCGCGAAGGAGCTTGCGTTCGAGCTCCTTTCTGGAATGGTCGCGGCGCGAGAGCGCGTCGAGCGCCCGCTTCATGAGGGGCTTTTTCGGACGCGTGCGCCGTGTGCGCTTCGGAGCGTCGTCCTCGTCGGGGTCGAACGAGCCGACCGGCTGCTCGACGCCCTCGTCGATGCTCCTCGGACCGCGGCCCCGGGTGAGGTCGCGCCCTGAGACGACGCCGAGTCCCTCCCAGCCCTGGGCCCGGGCGAGCGCCTCGGCGCGCGAGGGCTTGCGGGAAGCCGTGCGGGTGGAAGTTCGGTCGGGGCGGCGGGATTCGAACTCGAGACCCCTTGATTCCGTGGCCGGCTGCGGGGAGAGCCTCGGCGGCTCCTCGTCCCCGAGGGCGTCCCCGAAGGCGGGCGTCGTCTTCATCACGGGCGGCTTCCCCGAGCCCACGACGCCGGAAGGCGATCCAGGGGCGGACGCGCCGCCGGTGACGGGACCGTCGTCCTCGAGGATCACGGGGCCGAAGGCGCCGGTGAATCCCCCGAAGAGGGTGCCCTGCTCGGGTTCCGGACTCCGGGGACGGGACTTCGGGGGTTTCGGCGGCTTCGGTGTGCGGGCGACGCGTGTCCTGTCGGACGGACGGCCTCCCTCGAGCGGCTCGAGTCCCTCTTCGCCCCAGACGACGAGTTCGGGCTTCTCAGACATCGTTTGCTTCCTCCGGTGGAGTCGATACTCCCTTTATAAACGAAAAGCTCCCCGCAGTCGTCCATGAGAGTGGACGCCCCGGGGAGCGGACCTCGGACCCCGCTTCAACGTCGGGGTCCTTCCTGCGGGACCGGTCAGATCTCCTCTTCAGCGGCGAGCTCTTCCTGCTCGTCCTCGCTCACGGAGGAACCCGCGAGGCTCACGCCCTTCATCTGGCGGACCTTCATCTCGATCTCGGCGAGGAGCTCGGGATTGTCCTTGAGGAAGTCGCGGACCTTCTCCTTGCCCTGGCCCAAACGGGTCTCGCCGTAGGAGTACCAGGCGCCGGACTTGTCGAGCACGCCCAGTTCGGAGGCGATGTCGATGATCTCGCCGGTCTTGGAGATGCCTTCGCCGTAGAGGATGTCGAAGACGGCCTGCTTGAACGGAGGCGCGACCTTGTTCTTGACGACACGGACGCGGGTCTCGTTGCCGATCACTTCGTCGCCCTTCTTGACGGCGCCGATGCGGCGGATGTCGAGGCGCACCGAGCTGTAGAACTTCAGGGCGTTGCCGCCGGTGGTGGTCTCGGCGTTGCCGTAGCCGCCGATCTTCTGACGGATCTGGTTGATGAAGATCACCATGGACTTCGTCTTCTGGATCGAGCTGGTGAGCTTCCTCAGGGCCTGGCTCATCAGGCGGGCCTGCAGACCGGGGAGGCTGTCGCCCATTTCACCGATGATCTCGCTCTTGGGGGTGAGCGCCGCCACGGAGTCGATGACGACGAGGTCGATCGTGCCGGAGCGCACGAGGGCGTCGGTGATCTCGAGGGCCTGTTCGCCGGTGTCGGGCTGGCTGATCAGGAGGTCCTGGAGGTTCACGCCGAGGCGCTGGGCGTAGTTGACGTCGAGGGCGTGCTCGGCGTCGACGAAGGCGCACATGCCGCCGAGCTTCTGCATTTCAGCGATTGCGTGCAGGGTGAGCGTCGTCTTGCCGGAGGATTCCGGACCGTAGATCTCGATGACGCGGCCGCGTGGCAGACCGCCCACGCCGAGGGCGAGGTCCAGTCCGAGCGAACCGGTCGAGACGACTTCGACGTCCTCGGCCTGTTCGCCTTCGGCCATGCGCATGATCGAGCCCTTGCCGAACTGCTTTTCAATCGCGGCGAGGGCCGCTTCGAGAGCCTTGGCGCGCTCGGCGCCTTCGTAACGGACGACCGGGGTGGGGTTCTTGTCTTTAGCCATGAGTTGTGCTCCGTGGTTTCGGGCGGCCTTCTTTTCCCTTGTCGATCAAGGGTTTTGATGACGTCCCGTGTTTGTTGATGCTTATCATCTTACCTGAGAAATCCAGTGCAAGGGTGCAAATTTCATAAGGGATAACCCTATCAATGCATCTCCTGCGACACGTATTGACGCATAGCTGCGGCCTCCCTTCGGGAGCCCCTTGGAGGAGAAGGCGGGAAGACCCAAGAACAGGGGATGACGTGAAAAGGGTACACCTCCCCGAATCCCCTTATTCTTCATATGTTTGGTACAATCTTTCTTCCCCGGGGAGCCGTCTTCGACGAATTTTTTCCGCCGCACTCTTGACAAGCCCGGATTGATTGGGCAAAATGCAACATCTCGATTGCGAACGCACTCCCGATTGATTCGGTTGAGGGCATCCGATCGAGGGTTAGTGCGGGTCGTTAGCTCAGTTGGTAGAGCAGCGGACTTTTAATCCGTTGGTCGTGGGTTCGAGTCCCGCACGACCCACCAAAACTTGTAGGAAATGGGAACGTAGCTCAGTTGGTAGAGCAGCGGACTCTTAATCCGTCGGTCCAGGGTTCGAATCCCTGCGTTCCCACCATTTCCCTCAAGTTCCTCTTATGGGAACGTAGCTCAGTTGGTAGAGCAGCGGACTCTTAATCCGTCGGTCCAGGGTTCGAATCCCTGCGTTCCCACCATTTCCCTCAAGTTCCTCTTATGGGAACGTAGCTCAGTTGGTAGAGCAGCGGACTCTTAATCCGTCGGTCCAGGGTTCGAATCCCTGCGTTCCCACCATTTCCCTCAAGTTCCTCTTATGGGAACGTAGCTCAGTTGGTAGAGCAGCGGACTCTTAATCCGTCGGTCCAGGG
>CAJMRV010000005.1 GCA_905215795.1 uncultured bacterium
GCCGGCAGCTCCTCGCGATCCTCGCGAGCGGCGACCGCAGGCAGGCCCTGCGCCAGATCCGCGTCCCCACGCTGGTGATCCACGGTTCCGAGGACCCGCTCCTACCGGTGCGGGCCGGGCGCGAGTGCGCCTCGCTCATCAAGGACGCGCGCTACGTAGAAATAAAGGGAATGGGCCATGTGATGACTCATTCCCTCATCGAGCCGCTCAGCGCGTACGTCGCCGAGCACTGCCTGACGCATCCGGCCTGAGGCCGGGACGATCAGGCCTGGCGGTCCTGACGGCGCAGCTTCTGGAGCTTCGTCCTGGCACGCGTCTTCTTGAGCATGCTCAGGTGGTCGATGAAGACCTGGCCGTCGAGGTGGTCGATCTCATGCTGCAGGCACACGGCGAGCAGGCCCGTCGCGGAGATCGTCTGTTCGTTGCCGTCGAGGTCGGTGTACTTGACCGTCACCTCGTCGGGGCGCTTCACCTTTTCATAGAGCCCCTTCAGGGAGAGGCATCCCTCCTCGCACTCGACGAGCGTCTCGCTCGTCTCGACGATCTCGGGATTGACGAGCGTGAGCAGCGAATCGCGCTCCTCGGTGACGTCGATCACGACGATGCGCTTCAGAACGCCCACCTGGTTGGCGGCGAGGCCCACGCCGGGCGCCTCGTACATGGTCTCGGCCATGTCGGCGGCGAGGCAGCGGATGTCCTCGGTGATTTCTTCGATGGGTTCGGCCTTGGCGGCCAGGACGGGATCGGGGTATTGGACGATGGGAAGTAAAGCCACGGATAAGACTCCTGGACCGGGCGCCGCCGTGCTTTCCGGGCGGGCGTCCGTTGTGTTTGATTGCTTTGCGGAGGGACGCCTTCCCGGCTCGGGAAAGGGGGCCTCCAATACATTTTCCTTACATTTTAGCCGTTTCCTCGGGGAAGAATGGTCTCCGCTCGGATCTCTTCGGAGAACCCGCGGCCTCAACCCCCGGAGGGCTTCCGTCTCATCCTCTTTGGAGTCGCCCCTTCGGCCGGGGTGCTCCGGAGGCCTCTGCGGCAGAGGGGTTTCGAAGCGCCCCGAGGCGCCCTCCGATGCTGCGGGGGGCCGCGGGCTTGCAAAGATCCCCCGGGACTGATGCATAATGAAAGGACGTTTTTTACAGGAAGCGCCGCCTCCACGATCGACGGCGCCGTACAGTTTTCAAACCGATCGGTTTAAAGAATCAGGTCTCATGTCAGACGAAAAAATCTCATTGGTCATTGCTGAAAAACCCTCCGTCGCCGGCGACATCGCCCGCGCCCTCGGAGGCTTCAAGCAGGACTCCGACGGCTTCTGGCGCCGCGACGACATGGTCATCGGCTCCGCCGTGGGCCATCTCCTCGAAATCGTTCCCCCCGAGGACCAGGACGTCAAGCGCGGACGCTGGACGTTCAAGAACCTCCCGGTGCTCCCGACGCACTTCGAGCTCAAGCCGATCACGAGGACGGCCGCCAAGCTCAAGCTCCTGCTCAAGGAGATCCGCCGCCGCAACGTCGGCGAACTCATCAACGCATGCGACGCGGGACGCGAGGGCGAGCTCATCTTCCGACTGATCGTCCAGGAGGCCAAGAGCAAGAAGCCGATCCGCCGCCTGTGGCTCCAGTCGATGACGAAGAACTCCATCCAGGAGGGCTTCCGCAACCTGCGCAGCAACGAAGAGATGCTCCCGCTCGAGGCCGCGGCCCGCTGCCGCTCCGAAGCGGACTGGATCGTCGGCATCAACGGCACGCGCGCCATGACCGCCTTCAACTCCAAGGGCGGCGGCTTCTTCCTCACCACCGTGGGCCGCGTCCAGACCCCGACGCTCGCGATCGTCGTCGACCGCGAGCTCGAGATCCGCGCCTTCGTCCCCGAGGACTACTGGCAGGTCCAGGGCACCTTCGCCATCGAGGGCGGTGAGTACCAGGGCATGTGGTTCGACCCCGACTTCAAGAAGTCGGGCGAGCACACCCGCGCCGACCGCCTGTTCGACCATGAACGCGCCCTCAGGATCCAGAAGGCCTGCGCCGGCAAGCCCGGCCGCATCGAGGAGACCAAGAAGCGCACCCGCCAGTCCGCGCCGGCGCTCTTCGACCTGACGAGCCTGCAGCGCGAGGCGAACCAGCGCTTCGGCTTCTCCGCCAAGACGACGCTCTCGATCGCCCAGGCGCTCTACGAAAAGCACAAGGTGCTCACCTATCCGCGTACCGACTCCCGCGCGCTCCCCGAGGACTACGTCCAGCAGGTCCGCCAGACCTTCTCGGACCTCTCCGGGCTGCCCGCCTACGCCAAGTACACCCGCGAGGCGCTCGACAAGGGCTGGATCGTCCATGACAAGCGCATCTTCGACAACTCCAAGATCAGCGACCACTTCGCCATCATCCCGACCGGCGTGCTGCCCAAGTCGCTCTCCGAAGTCGAGCAGAAGGTCTACGACCTCGTCGTGCGCCGCTTGATCTCGATCTTCTACCCGGCCGCCGAATTCGACGTCACGACGCGCATCACGCACGTCGAGGGCGAACAGTTCAAGAGCGAGGGCAAGGTCCTCGTCAAGGCCGGCTGGCTCGAACCCGCCGGACGCCAGCTCAACCCGGCCAAGGACCTCCTCGTTCCGTCGCGCGAGGGCGAAACCGCCCGCACCGAGGACATCGAGGTCCTCGCCCTGCAGACCCGTCCGCCCGCCCGCTACACGGAAGCCACGCTCCTCGGTGCGATGGAGAAGGCCGGCAAGCGCATCGACGACGACGAACTGCGCGACGCAATCGCCGAGAAGGGCCTGGGCACCCCGGCCACCCGCGCCTCGATCATCGAGGGCCTGATCGACCAGAAGTACATGCGCCGCGAGGAACGTGAACTCGTTCCGATGCCCAAGGCCTTCCAGCTGATCATGCTCCTCAAGGGCCTGCAGGTCACCGAACTGTGCGACCCGAGGCTCACCGCCGAATGGGAGAGGAAGCTCGGCCTCATTGAAAAGGGCGAGTTCTCCCAGACCGAGTTCATGAAGGAGATCCGCGACCTCACCAAGGACATCGTCGCCGCGGCGAGCCGCTACGAAGGCGACTCCGTGCCGGTCTCCCAGCCCGTGCACATCAAGGCCCCGTGCCCGGTGTGCGGCGGCGAGCTCGTCGAGAACTACAACGCCTTCGCCTGCACCCACGAGGGCTGCGAGTTCCGCGTTCCCAAGCACCTTTCGGGCCGCATGTTCGACCCCGAGGAGGTGGAGACGCTCCTGTCGACCGGCCGCATCGGCCCCCTGAAGGGCTTCGTGAGCCGCCGCGGCTTCCCGTTCGAGGCCGAGCTCAAGATCGGTCCCGATGAAGAAGGCCGCCTCGGCGTGCGCTTCGACTTCCCCGATGATCCGGCCCGCGCCGAGATCACCCGCGAGGAGATCGACGCCGCCAGGGAACTCGGCCGCTGCCCGCAGTGCGGCGGACGCGTCCTCGACCTCGACCGCGCCTACATGTGCGAGAACGTCGCCGACCCGAAGAAGGGCGTCAAGTGCGACTTCCGCATGGGCAAGACGATCCTCTCGCGCGACATCGCCCCCGAGGAGGTCACCGAACTGCTCGAGAACAAGCGCACGCAGCTCCTGAAGGGCTTCGTCTCCAAGCGCAACCAGCGTGCCTTCTCGGCTTTCCTCGTCGTGACGAAGAAGGGCGTGGGCTTCGAGTTCGAGGAACGCAAGCCCCGTGCGAAGAAGGCGGCCGCGGACGGTGAGGAGGCCGCTCCGAAGAAGACGGCCGCCAAGAAGACGACGGCCGCCAAGAAGACGACCGCGAAGAAGACCACCACTCGGAAGAGCACCGCCAAGAAGACGGCGGAGTGATCCCGGGGAATCTGAAATGAGAAGAGCCCGTGGCCGGTGAATGGCCGCGGGCTCTTTTTGAATCCTTGTTTCCTGTCCTGCCTCACTGCTCGGCGGGGGCTTCCCCGGCGGGCTTGGGAGGAGGCTCGGTGCTCTGGGGCACCTCCTTCGTGACGAGGATCTGGTCGATCTTGTAGTTGTCGACGTCGAGGACCTCGAAGGAGTAGCCGGCCCAGGACACCTTGTCGGTGCGCTTGGGGATCTTGCGGAGCATGTACATCATGAAGCCGGCGACGGTCTCGTAGGTCGAGTCCTCGGGGAACCCGTCGATGTCGAGGGCGTACTCGAGGTCGTCGATCGGCGTGGAGCCGTCCACGAGCCAGGTGCCGTCGCCGCGCTCGACGATCTGCAGCTCGTCGTTGTTCGTGACGAGCTCGCCCATGACGGTGCTCATGACGTCGTTGATCGTGATCACGCCCACGACGAGCGCGTATTCGTTGACGATGACGGCGAAGTCCGAGCCTGAGCGCTGGAACACCTCGAGGACCTCCGAGAGCGTGAGGCTGTCGGGGATGAACGGGCAGGTCTGCACGACGCCCGGTTCGGTGAAGGTGATCGGCTTCTCGTTGAGGACCTGGCGCAGGATGTACATCGAGTCGACGTAGCCGATGATGTGGTCGAGGTCCTTGTCGCAGATGAGGAAGCGGTTGTAGGGCATCTCGGAGATCTTCTTCCGGATGCTCTCCTCGGGCTCGTCGATCATGAAGTAGACGATGTTCTCGCGCGGCGTCATCGCCGAGGGGACGAGACGGCTCTCCAGGTCGAAGACGTTCTGGATGACGGCCTCCTCCTGCGGGGCGATCACGCCCGCGGCGGTGCCGGCGCACACGCTCGCGAGGATGTCCTCGCTGGTGATCGTGTCCTGACGCTTGGTGGGCAGGCCCATCGAGCGGATCATCGCGTCCGAGAGGTGCTCGAGGATGTAGACGAGCGGACGGAGCGCCCTGATGATCCAGATCATCGGACGCACGACGGCCATCGCGGCCGTTTCGGGACGGCTCACGGCGATGCGCTTCGGGAGCAGGTCCGCGAAGAGCACGAACAGTGCGGTCGACACCGTGAAGGAGAGGATGAACCCGAACTGCGCGAGCATGTCCGGCGGGAGCACCATCTCGAGGAGCGACTTGAAGACCGGGGTGAACGCTTCGTTGCCGACGATGCCGCCCAGCAGGGCGACGGCGTTCGTGCCGATCTGGATCGCCGAGAAGAACTGCCCCGGGTGCTCCTGGAGCTCGAGAACGAGCTTGGCGCGCTTGTCGCCTTCCTCCGAGAGGGTCTCCAGACGGGTGCGGCGGGCCGCAGCCAGTGAGATCTCCGCACAACTCAGATATGCACTGATGAAGATCAGCAGGAACAGCGTGAGGTATTGTAAGGACGGGGACATGAAAAACTTTATAAATTATGGGTTTCGGTATTTTACCACGCGGTTTGAGGCGTCGTTTCCGGCACCGCCGCGCAATCGAAACATCTTGTTTCCGAATCCGGCGGGTCGACAAAGGGACCTGTGATATATTTTTTTTGTCTGAACAAATGACCGGCCCCGAAACCGTTGTCCGGCCGTGTGCTTCACGATAAAATTCAATAGCTTCCGGCGCGTCCAACCAGCGCTCCCGGACAAGAAACACAAAAGGGGAATACATGAAGAAAATCGCTCTCGCCATGCTCATCAGCAGTCTCGCCGTGCCCGCCATGGCCGGCCAGACGCTCGACGCCGTCAAGAAGCGCGGCCATCTCATCTGCGGTGTGAACACCTCCGCTCCGGGCTTCTCGAGCGCCGACAGCCAGGGCAATTGGCAGGGCCTCGACGTGGACATCTGCCGTGCCGTGGCCGCCGCCACCCTCGGCGACGCCTCCAAGGTCAAGTTCGTCCCGCTCACCTCGCCCCAGCGCTTCACCGCGCTCCAGTCCGGCGAGATCGACATCCTCGCGCGCAACACCACCTGGACGATGACGCGCGACGCGAGCCAGGGCGCCCTCTTCGTGGACGTCTCCTACTACGACGGCCAGGGCTTCATGGTTCCCAAGGAGTTCGGCATCAAGAAGATCGAGGAGCTCGACGGGGCCACGGTGTGCGTGCAGACCGGCACCTCCACCGAGAAGACGCTCGCCGACTACTTCAAGTCCCACAAGATCAACTACAAGACGGTCGTCTTCGACACGACCGAGGCCACCCAGAGCGCGTTCCTCTCCGGGCGCTGCCAGGCCTACACGACCGACATGTCCGACCTGGCCGGGGCCCGCCTGCGCGCCGGCGACGCCTCCAAGTACGAGATCCTCCCCGAGGTGATCTCCAAGGAACCCCTCGGGCCGGCCGTCCGCCGTGGCGACGACGAGTGGTTCGACCTGGTGCGCTGGGTCATGAACGCCTTCATCGAGGCCGAGGAGCTCGGCATCACCAAGACCAACGCCGACGAACTGCGCCGCACGAGCAAGAACCCGAATATCCAACGACTTTTGGGTAACAGCAGTGAAGATATGGGTAAAATGATTGGATTGGACAAGCAATGGTCTTATCGAATCATCAAGCAGGTCGGCAACTACGGTGAATCCTGGACCAAGTACTTCGGTCCCGAGTCGCCCCTCAACCTGCCCCGGGGTCTCAACAACCTCTGGAGCAACGGCGGCCTGATGTACGCCAAGCCCATCCGCTGACCTTCCCGTACGGGAACAGCAATCCGACGAACCGGCAAGACCGATCCCATCCGACTTGCCGGTTTTTTGATTCCTCCGCCCCGCACGGGAACGGAGGTCCTTCCTTTCACGCCCGACCTTCTGGATATCCGACACGATGGAACTCAAAAACGAAAAAATGGGTGACGAGGCCTTCCGCCGGCGCGAGAAGGCCCGGCGTTCGCGCGAACTCGTCGTCCAGACCGTGGTCGTCGCGGCCGTGGTCGCGTTCCTCGTCGTGCTCGGCGTGAACGTCGCGGACAACCTCGCCGCGATCAAGGTCAACACCGGCTTCTCGTTCCTGCTCAACGAGGCGGGCTTCGACATCGGCGAGAGGAGCCTGCCGTTCGGCTCCGGGGACTCCTTCCTCTGGGCCCTCGTCGTCGGGCTCGGAAACACCATCCGCGTGGCCGCCATCGGCATCGTCACCGCCACCGTGCTCGGCATCGTCGTGGGCATGATGCGCCTCTCGCGCCATCCGCTCATCCGCTTCCTCGGAACCGCCCACGTCGAGTTCTACCGCAACATCCCGATCCTCGTGCTGCTCCTGGCGCTCTATCTCGCCATCACGGAGCTCCTGCCGCGCGGCCTGATGGCCCTGCACGTGGGCGACTGGGTCTTCCTCTCGAAGGCGGGCCTGCAGTACGCGTGCCCGGTCTGGGGCTGGGGCGCCACGCTCGCCTCGCTCGCCGCCGGCGCGGCCGCCGCGGTCTTCGCCGGGTGGCGCCTGAGGAAGGTGCTCATCGCCCAGATGGCCGACTTCGCGGCCGTGGGCGTCGCGCTCCTCGTCTTCGTCGCCTGCTGGGTCCTCTGCGGCGTGGCGGGCGGCTGGGACCATCCCGCCGCGACGCGTTTCTCGCTCCAGGGCGGGAACCAATTGACACCCGAATTCCTGACGCTCCTCCTGGGGCTCACGCTCTACACCTCCGCCTCGATCGCCGAGATCGTCCGCGCGGGCGTCACCTCCGTGCCGTCCGGACAGTGGGAGGCCGGGCTCGCCCTCGGACTCACGCGCTGGGAGACGGTGAGCTACGTCATCTTCCCGCAGTCCATGCGCCTGGTGATCCCGCCCCTGGCGAGCCAGTACATGAACCTCACGAAGAACTCCTCGCTCGCGGTGCTCGTGGGCTACCCGGACCTCGTGAGCGTGGCCAACACCACGATCAACGTGAGCTCCCAGGCCATCGAGGTGATCCTCGTGATCATGATCGTGTACCTGGCGCTCAACCTGCTCATTTCCTTCGTGATGAACGCACTGAACGCGCGGGTCGTCCGATCTCCGCTTTAAAGGACCGACATGAACGTGGAGAAGAGACCCCGACAATCCATGCTCACGGCGCTGCGCCGGAGCTGCTTTTATTCCGTCCCGGCGGGCATCGTCACGGTGTTCCTCGGCGCCGTCCTCCTGGGCGTGTTCGCATTCCTCTTCAACTGGGGCGTGCTCGAGGCTGTCTGGCAGCCCGATCCCGAGGCCTGCCGCCAGGCCTCCGGCGCCTGCTGGGGGTTCGTCGCCGAGAAGTGGCGCCTGATCCTCTTCGGACGCTATCCTTATGAACTCCAGTGGCGGCCCACGCTCGCCACGGCCCTCGTCATGGGCATGCTCGTCGTCACCGCGGTGCCGCGCTTCTGGCACGGCTTCGCAGGGCGATTCATCCTCTTTCTCTGGGTGCTCGCCATCGGCGCGTTCTTCGCGCTCATGCAGGGCGGCGTCTTCGGCCTCTCGAGGATCGACTCGGACATGTGGGGCGGCCTGCCGCTCACCGTGGTCCTCACCCTGGTGGGGATGACCGCTTCGATCCCGCTCGGGATCGTACTGGCCCTCGGGCGACGGAGCACGATGCCCGTGATCCGCACGCTCTCGACGGGCTACATCGAGATCGTGCGCGGCGTGCCGCTCATCACGGTGCTCTTCGTGGCGGCCTTCATCTTCCCGCTCTTCTTCCCGGAGGGGGTCCGCGTGGAGCCCTTCTGGCGCGTCGCCATCGCGATCACGCTCTTCCAGGCGGCCTACATCGCCGAGACCGTGAGGGGCGGCCTGCAGACGATTCCGCGCGGGCAGTTCCTCGCCGCGCGCTCCCTCGGGCTCACGCCGCTTCACATGTACACGCGCGTGATCCTGCCCCAGGCCCTCGTCGCGGTGATCCCGGCGTTCGTCAACAGCCTGCTCTCGTGCTTCATGGACACCTCGCTCGTGACGGTCGTCTCGATGTTCGACCTCACCGGCAGCCTCGGCCTCGCCCTGGGCGACGCCCTCTGGCGCAACTACTTCATCGAGGGCTACGCCTTCATCGTGGCCATCTACTTCACGCTGAGCTTCATCGTCTCCCGATACAGCCAGTGGCTCGAGCGCTACATCACCGGCAACCGCAGCCGGATCAACAACCGATAAGGGAACACTCATGCAGTTCGTCAAGTTCCACGAGCACATCGTGCGCGTCCCGACCCGCGTCGGCGACGTCGAGATCAAACGGTCCGACCTCTGGGAGGGGCTCGGCCACTTCGTCCTCCATCCCGGCGAGTACGTCGAGGTGATCGAAAAGGCCTCCTGCGAGGGGTGCCTTGAGTCGGGGAGCCTCACCCGCGTCGTCGACTTCGGCAAGTTCTCCGTCGAGGACCGCGTCACGCTCGTTCCCGAGCGGGAGATCGTCTTCGACGTCAGGGGCGGCGATACCGTGCCGCCCTCGCGCTTCACGATCCGCCTCGAGGAGCCCGAGGAAGGAAGCCTCTTCGTGCGCTTCATCTACGAGGAGCCCGAACTCAAGGGCGACGCGGCCCATCCCATGTACGTCCGCCTCAGGAAGAACGCCTACGAGCAGAAGGACCGCGAGACGATCGAGAAGATCATCGAACGCCGCCAACTCGCCGCCTCGGTGAGTTGAGGCCCCGACGGGGAATCCGACAAACAACGAAGCACGCACCGGGGGCCGAGCGCTCCCGCGCGTGTTTTTTCAACTCTGAAAGACAAACACCATGAATCGAGACAACCGCATTTTCCAACGCATCGCCGGCGAGCTCGGCGTCCGGGAGGCCCAGGTCACCGCCGCCGTCGAACTGCTCGACCAGGGCGCGACCGTTCCCTTCATCGCCCGCTACCGCAAGGAAGTGACGGGCGGACTCGACGACGTGGCCCTGCGCGCCCTCGAGGAGAAGCTGCCGTACTACCGTGAACTCGAGGACCGCCGCGAGACGATCCTCTTGACGATCGAGTCCCAGGGCAAGCTCACCGACGAGCTGCGCGCCCAGATCCTCGCGGCCGCCGACAAGCAGTCGCTCGAGGACCTCTATCTTCCCTACCGTCCGGTGCGACGCACCCGCGCCCAGATCGCCCGCGAGGCCGGCCTCGAGCCGCTCGCCCTGGCGCTGCTCGCCGACCACTCGCTCGACCCGGAGACGGAGGCCGCCGCCTACGTCGACGAGTCCAAGAACCTTCCCGACGTCAAGAGCGTGCTCGACGGCGCCCGCCACATCGTCACCGACGTGATGAGCGTGGACGCGGACCTGCTCGCGCTCCTGCGCGAGCGCCTCTGGAAGGAGGGCACCGTCTTCTCCACCCTCGAGGAGGGAAAGGCCGAGGAAGGCGCCAAGTTCAGCGACTATTTTGAATTTTCGGAACCCATCGGGAAGATTCCCTCCCACCGTGCGATGGCGCTCTTCCGCGGCCGCGACGAAGGGGTGCTCCGCATCGAACTGAGGATCGGCGAGGACGCCGAGGGCGCCGCCATGCAGGCGCTCATCGCCGAGCACTTCGGCATCGGCCCGGAGAACGCCTGGCTCAACCAGTGCGTGCGCTGGGCCTGGCGCGTCAAGCTCGCCTCGACGATCGAGGCCGAGCTCTTCTCGAAGCTCCGCGAACGCTCCGAAGTGGAGGCGATCAACGTCTTCGGCACGAACCTGAGGGACCTGCTGCTCGCATCGCCCGCCGGCCAGAAGGCCGTCCTCGGCCTCGACCCGGGCATCCGCACGGGCTGCAAGGTCGCCGTGATCGACAAGACGGGCGCCCTGAAGGACAAGGACATCGTCTTCGTGGTGGGCCGTCCCGGCCGTGAGGACGAGGCCGAGCACAAGCTCCTCGAACTCATCCGCCGCCACGGCGTCGAGCTGATCGCCATCGGCAACGGCACCGCGAGCCGCGAGACCGACGCCTTCGTCGCCGGCATGCTCCGTCGTGCGGGTCTGAAGAACGTGCGCAAGGTCGTGGTGAGCGAGGCGGGCGCCTCCGTGTACTCCGCCTCGGACCTCGCCTCGCGCGAATTCCCCGACCTCGACGTGAGCTACCGCGGCGCCGTCTCGATCGCGCGCCGCCTCCAGGATCCGCTCGCCGAGCTCGTCAAGATCGACCCCAAGGCGATCGGCGTGGGCCAGTACCAGCACGACGTCGACCAGCGCGCGCTCGCCCAGAAGCTCCAGACCGTGGTCGAGGACTGCGTGAACGCCGTGGGCGTGGACGTCAACACCGCGAGCGAGTCGCTGCTCTCCTATGTCGCGGGCCTTTCGCCCGCCCGCGCCCGCTCGCTCGTCGAGTTCAGGACCAACAACGGCCTCTTCCACAACCGCGGCCAGATCCTCGACGTGCCCGGCGTCGGCAAGAAGACGTTCGAACAGGCCGCGGGCTTCCTGCGCGTCGTCAACGGCGACAATCCGCTCGACGCCTCCGCCGTGCACCCCGAGTCCTACGGCGTCGTCGAACGCATCGTCGAGAAGACGGGCCTCCCCGTTCAGAACCTCATCGGGAACGCGAAGCTCCTCAAGGACCTCAAGCCCTCCGACTTCGCCGACGAAGTCTTCGGCGTGCCCACCGTCAAGGACATCTTCCGCGAGCTCGAGAAGCCGGGCCGCGACCCGCGTCCCGAGTTCAGGACCGCTGAATTCGACGAGGACGTCCGCGAGCTCGAGGACCTCCGCGAGGGCATGATCCTCGAGGGCGTCGTGAGCAACGTGGCCGCCTTCGGCGCCTTCGTCGACGTGGGCGTCCACCAGGACGGCCTCGTGCACGTCTCCGAGCTCTCCTCGTCCTTCGTCGAGGACCCCAAGGACGTCGTCAAGGTCGGCGACATCGTCAAGGTGCGCGTCCTCGACGTCGATGTGAAGCGCCGCCGCATCTCGCTCTCGATGGTCCTCGAGAAGAAGGAGCGCGAGGAGGCCGGAGCGCGCTCCCGCCAGGGCGCCCGTGGCGGCCGCGGCGCCGACCGCCGCGGCTCCCGCCGCGACGTTCCGGCGGGCGGATCGGCCATGGCCAACGCATTCGCCGGCCTTCTCAAGGGACACTGACCGTCTTTTGGGATTAGGATCTACCGCTTACTGATGCATACGCCCCCGCGGGAACCAAGGCGTTCCCGATGCGGGCGGAAATACAACCGAATCTTCAACGAACATTTATGACAACCCCGAATTCCGGGCTCAAGGGCGCCGTTGCAAAACGCCGCACCTTCGCCATCATCTCCCACCCTGACGCTGGTAAGACCACGTTGACCGAAAAACTGCTCCTTTTCGGAGGCGCCATCCAGATGGCCGGCGCCGTCCGCGGACGCAAGGCCAACCGCCACGCCACATCCGACTGGATGGAGGTTGAAAAGCAGCGCGGCATCTCGGTCACGAGTTCGGTCATGCAGTTCAACTACCGCGACCACGTCGTGAACCTCCTGGACACCCCGGGCCACGAGGACTTCTCCGAGGACACGTACCGCGTCCTCACCGCCGTGGACGCCGCCGTCATGGTCATCGACGCCGCCAAGGGCGTCGAGGCGCAGACGATCAAGCTCCTCGAGGTGTGCCGCATGCGCAACACCCCGATCATCACGTTCATCAACAAGCTCGACCGTGAAGTGCGCGATCCGCTCGACGTGCTCGCCGAGATCGAGGACGTCCTGAAGCTCCAGTGCGTTCCGATCAGCTGGCCGATCGGCATGGGCAAGAACTTCCGCGGCGTCTTCTCGATGCTCCACGACGAGATGAAGCGCTTCGTCCCCGGTGAGGAACGCCTCAGCAAGGACGTCGAGACGATCAAGGGCCTCGACAATCCGATTCTCGACGAACGCTATCCGATGGAGATGCCCGCCGTGCGCGAGGCCATCGAGCTCATCCAGGGTGCCACCGAGCCCTTCGACCTCGAGAAGTTCCTCGCCGGCAAGCAGAGCCCCGTGTTCTTCGGTTCGGGCATGAACAACTTCGGCGTGCAGGACGTCCTCGACGCCCTCGTGGACTGGGCTCCCGCCCCGCGCTCGCGCGACACCAACGAACGCACGGTCGAACCCATGGAGAAGCCCTTCACCGGCTTCGTCTTCAAGATCCAGGCGAACATGGACCCGCGCCACCGCGACCGCATCGCGTTCTTCCGCGTGTGCTCGGGCCGCTACCAGCCCGGCATGAAGGTCTTCCACACCCGTGAGGGGCGTGAGATGAAGATCGCCAACGCGCTCACCTTCATGGCCCAGGATCGCGTCGTCATGGACGACGCCGTCGCCGGCGACATCATCGGCATCTACAACCACGGCCAGCTCCACATCGGCGACACGCTCACCGAGGGTGAGAACCTTCAGTTCGTTGGCATTCCGAACTTCGCTCCGGAACTGTTCCGCTCGGCCCGTCCGAAGGACCCGTTCAAGGCCAAGCAGCTCCAGAAGGGTCTTCAGGAGCTCGGCGAGGAAGGCGCCATCCAGGTCTTCACCGGCGAGTTCGGCAACATCATGCTCGGCGCCGTCGGCGTGCTGCAGTTCGAAATCGTCGCCCAGCGACTCGCCACCGAGTACAAGGTCGATGCGATCTACGAATCGACCGACGTCTCGACCGCGCGCTGGCTCTCGTTCCCCGACGACCAGACCAGGAAGGACTTCGAGCGTGAGCAGGAGGCCCGCCTGGCCACCGACGTCAACGGCAACACGGTCTATCTGGCCACCTCGATCTACAACCTCGAGACGACCCAGAAGCACTGGCCGACCGTGCGTTTCTTCTCCACCCGTGAGATGAACGAACGCATCGAGTGACGACTGGAATCCATCTCTCAAGGGTGGTGCGTAGTCGCTATGGACCACGTTGAAAAACGGAACTTGGTTTCAGGCCGGGTTCCGTTTTTTTGTGCACTGGCCATGCGCAGCATCTGCAGGGGGAAGGTTCCGAAGGGCGGGTGCGTGATGGTCCCTCATGGAAGGTCCGTCTTCCGCCCGCGGGAACCCCACTTTATAATCGGCCGTGACCCAACCCCATCCCCGGAGAGAACAGTCAATGCAACTCGATCAACTCAGCATCCTCCACGTCAAGGTCTTTCTTTCCGTTTACCGGCATCGAAAGGCTAAACTCGCCGCAAGCGAACTGGGGTTGTCGACCGTCGCGGTCTCCCGCCTGCTCGGACAGCTCCGTGAGATTCTCGACGACGAGCTTTTCGTGAGGCAGTCCCGGGGTTTCCTCCCCACCCAGCGCGCTGATGAAATCGTGTCGACTTTCCTCGAGGTGGAACGTCTCTATCAGACGCTCGGGGAGCGTTACACGAAGTTCTCTCCGAGCGAGGCCGTAGGCAAATTCGTCATCCTCGCCTACGACGAATTCGAAGGAGCGGTTCAGGAGGCGATTCAGAAGAACATCCAGCCTTATGCGCCGAAACTGAAAATCGTCGTTCACATCATGACGCGTGAGTGCGAGCGTGAACTCCGTGACGGAACCGTCGACTTCGCGGTCGTTTACGAGGGTTTCGGCGGCAATGACCTTGTTCACGAGGCGTTTTCCTATCCCACTGAAATCTACATGATGTGCCGCGAGGACCATCCGCTCGCTTCAAAGAAGAACTTCACGACGTCTGACCTTGCGAAGTACCCGCTCGTTGAAATCGACAATCCGAAGGATGTCGAGCGCCCGCTTCTCGTGGAGATCTGTCGTCAGGACGGCAGGAACATGCATGTCATGAGCACCACCGAGAGCGTCTCGAGCGCGGTCGGTATGCTTCTCGACTCGAACGCCGTCACGGTCGTCTGCAATCGTTTCACGAGGCGTTTCGCCGGACAGGTCAAGGGCCTCGCCTGCGTGCGCCTTCCCGCTCCGATCGAGGAACGCCTGATGGCGCTCTGCTCGCGTGAGCGACCGATCGGCAACTACGTCGTCTACTCGAACGTGGCGCGCTCCGCCGCCTCCCTCTGGGTCAAGGAAAGACTTGTCGAGGGGCTCTCGAAGGCCTGGGAGGACGCCGGCAGGGCGCTCTCCGAACAGGGGTGACCCGGCTCGTTTTTGAAAGAAAAAGCCAATCGCAATGATGAAAGCGATTGGCTTTTTCTTTTGCTAAGGGTAAATCCTCAATCCCATTTGATTTCCATGGGTTTTTGGATCACGAATCGCGTTGTCTTTTGACGAAACAGCGATGAGCCTAGCGCTACAGCGTTATTCCAGAACGGACGAACGTCGACAGAGTGAATTTCATATAGTGAAATACATGAGTTCACATAAAGAAAAATCAGGATGGTGCATCGGCGTTGAAACGCTGTCTTTCAGAATACGAAATATTCTTCAGCCCCTTATTTGAAAGGGGTTTCATGGTTGATGAAGGTCAATCGATTCCAGAAACACTTCGAATGGCTTTTCTAGAATGGTCATGAACGCTGGAAATCCGATGCACCGCCTGAAAACAGCCCCATGAAGGGGATTTCAATTTATGAAACAGGCAAGACCCCTGCGCATCGCCATGACCCCATTTTTCAGTTTCGCGAACGCGATTCGCGATGTTTCCGGCGCGTCTTCAAGGAGATTGATAGATGTTGAACAGACGAGAGCTACTTGCACGGATGGCGGGCGGCGCGCTTGGCGCGGCGACGCTGAGTTTCGTGCCGGCCGGAGCCGTCCTCGCGGAAATCCGCCGCGAGGCCAAGCCGCACCTGGCCATGTTGATCGACCTTCGCCGCTGCAACGGCTGCCGTGCATGCGTCGTGAGTTGCGGTCACGAAAACGGGAACCTTCCCGACCAGCACCGCACCTCCGTTTTCCAGGCCGCCGCGGAGGTCGACGGGAAGGAACTGGTGCTCAATCTGCCCTTGATGTGCAATCACTGCGACCTTCCCGTCTGCACGATGAACTGCCCCACGAAAGCCACTTTCAAGCGCAAGGAGGACGGCATCGTCGTGATTGATTCGACGAAGTGCATAGCCTGCGGACAGTGCATCAAGGACTGCCCGTACGCCGCCGTACGCTTTTTCAACAGGGTGACGAAGAAGGTGGACAAGTGCAACTTCTGCATTCACCGTCTCGCCGCCGGTCTGCGTCCCGCGTGCGTGGACACCTGCACCGGCGCCGCGCGCGTCTTCGGCGACATCAATGATCCCGAGAGCGAGATCTCCCGCCGCATGAAGGGCGAGGACGTGCTCGTTCTCGAGGCCGCCGTCAACACGAAGCCGAATGTCTTCTACATCGGCCTGACGCCTGAGCAGGCGAAGCAGCGCTACAGCTTGATTTTCAAACCTAATTGGCAGCATTGACATGAAGAACATCACTTGTTACACGGGCCAGGGCATGTTGTGCAGGCCCATGGATGTCGAAAACGACATCAGAAAATACGCCCCGACTTCGATTGAACCTGAATACGTTGTCTCGAAGGACGGGACTCTTCAACCCAATCCAAAGTTCCGCTTCGCGTTTTCAAAGTGCTTCGGTTGCTTCAACGTCTGCGGTGTGCGTTGCTCGATCGACAAGGAGACCGATCGCGTCGTCCGCATCTGCGGGAATCCGTACGCCCTGACGAACAACGCCGGGGATCCGTTCCCCATGACGATGCCTCCGCGCAAGGCGATGGAGGCCCTCAGCCTCGCAACGGGTGCTCCTCAGCAGAACCGGGCCACCCTTTGCGGCCGCGGCAACGCCGTGATCGACGCCTTCGAGGACAAGCACCGCGTGCTCCAGTGCCTCAAGCGTGTGGGCAAGCGCGGTGAAAACAAGTGGAAGACGATTCCCTACGAAGTCATGCTCCGCGAGGTCGTCGAAGGCGGCGACCTCTTCGGCGAGGGGCATGTCGACGGCCTGCGCGCCATTTACAACGACAAGAATCCCGCGAGCAAGCGCTATCCAGAATTCGGCCCGGGCAAGAACCGGCTGTTCGTGGGCACGAACTCCGAAGAGAACGTCCGTTCTGATTTCTTCAAGCGCTTCTACAAGCGCGCATGGGGCACCCCGAACGTCGGCAACAAGAACTCCTACTGCGGTCACCAGCAGGTTGCGGGCTGCGCCCTCGGCTGCTTCGACTCGGTGAGCGCGGGTGCGCTTCCGATGACGGACTACGGCGAATGCGAATTCGCGATTTTCATCGGCACGAACCCGGGCATGAGCGGCATCGGCCTCAATACCGGCTCGCGCCGTCTTGCGAACGCCCGCACGGACCGGAAGAACTTCCACTACGTCGTCGTCGACCCGATCCTGCGCGCCCTGTCGAGCTCGAGCACGCCTGGTCAGGCGACCTGGCTGCCGATCCGGCCGGCCGGTGACACCGCCCTCCTTTTCGGCATGCTGAGGACGATCATCAACGAGAAGCGCTTCAACAAGACCTTCCTCGAAAACCCGAGCCAGGAAGCCGCCGACAAGGCGGGCGAGGTGAACTACACGAACGCGACCTACCTCGTCGTGAAAACGGAGGGTGATCCGCTCTACAACCAGTTCCTCACCGCCGATGCGATGGGCTTTGCGAAGGAACCCGGCAAGAACGACGAAAAGGTCGTCATCCGTGCCTCCGACAAGAAGCCCGCGGGCTCGACGATCGCCGAACCGGCGGAACTTTTCTTCGAAGGCGACCTCGTCACGAAGGACGGCCGCAAGGTTCACGTTGTGAGCGCCATGGAGCTTCTGCGCCGCCGCGTCAACGAACGCACGATGCAGCAGTACGCTGAACATTCCGGCATTCCTGTCGAGGAAATCGAGAAGCTCGCCCGAGAATTCACCTCCCACGGCCGCCGCGTTTCGATTGAGACGAACACGGCCTGCAACGCGACGGACGGCGGCATCTTTGGATACGCGATGATCATGCTCGGGACGATGGTCGGTGCGCACAACGCCAAGGGCGGCATGTACCACACCTGCGGCGCCGGCATCGACGACGTCTTCGACATTTACGATGGGCCCTACAAGCTCAACGATTTCCCGCAGGCGAGCGAAACCGGCATCCTTGCCGAACGCGACGGTGACTACGAGAAGTCGACGGAGTACAAGGAACGCGTTGCACGTGGCGAGAATCCCTATCCCGCCAGCCAGCCGTGGTGCGACACCTTCATCCAGCGCAACTCGGGCGAACAGCTCGTTGCACACGCCAACGCCGATCCGTTTGAGTTCAAGGCCTGGATCACGTGGGCGAACAATCCGCTCTACAACTGTTCGGGTCTCGGCGGCCAGAAGGCGATCCTTGATTCGATCAAGGATCCGAAGCGACTCGGCCTCATCATCGGCATCGACCCGTACGTGAACGAAACGAACGTCTACGCCGACTACCTCGTTCCGGACCTGCTTCAGTATGAAGAGTGGGCTCTCTCCAGGATGTGGGGCAGTGAATTGATGGGCTCGGTCGCCTGTGTTCCCGTCGTCGAGCCCCGCACGGTGAAGAACCGCGAGGGCCGTCACGTCTGCATGGAGCAGTTCGTCATCGACGTCTCCAAGATGCTCGGCCTGCCGGGCTTCGGCAAGAACGCCTTCAAGGACAAGAACGGACGCGCACGTTCGATCGATGTTGCGGAGGACTTCTACGTTCCGCTCTTCGCGAATGCCGCGATGGCCGGCACGCCTTTGCCCAGCCCCACGAAGGACGACGTCTTCTTCACGAACGTCGACCGCATCGCCCCGCTTTTCAAGCAGCGCCTGACGCCCGACGAGTTCGGCCCGACGATGTTCATGCTCACGCGCGGCGGACGCTTCATCGACGTCGACAAGAAATACGACGGGGACTTCTTCATTCCCGACATGCGTATGGACACGCAGTTCCAGGTCTACAACGAGAGCCTCGCCCGCCTCAAGGATTCCTACTCCGGCGAACATCTCGACGGTCAGCCGACTTGCGATTACGACCGCTTCTGGGACGGTTCGTACGTGAAGGACCACTGGAGCAGCAAGGACTATCCCTTCGCCTTCTCGACCTTCAAGTCGCAGCTGCGCAGTCCGTACTCCGCCGCGCTTCCGCGCGTGACTGCTCTCGAGCCGCACAACTTCATTCAGATGCATGAAGATGATGCCGCCCGCCTGGGCATCAAGACCGGCGACAGGGCGCGTGTCGAGACGCCGCTCGGCACTTCGATCGAAGGCGTCGTCCAGGCCGACAAGACCGTCGTGCGCGGGGCCGTTTTGGTTCCGACCGGCTACGGTCACACGCAGTTCGGTGCCTCGACGATGGTGGTCGACGGACATGAGATCCCGGGTGACGGGCGCCGCGGAGGCGGCATGCCGGTCAACGAGTTCAACATCGTCGACCCGACGCGTCACGGCGCGAGCCTCTACCGCGACCGCGTCTTCGGCGCGACGGCCCGTCATGGCGTGCCCGTCCGCGTCGTGAAGGTCGGTTGAATCTCCTGAAGCGCAAGCTCCGCCGCCTCCGATGAGGGACGGCGGATGACGAAAGAGCCCCGGCAAAAACCGGGGCTCTTTTCGTTGATGGGGAATTGTCAGACGCCCACGCGGCGGCGCCAGCGGCGGGAGGATCCCAGCTCGTTGCGTCCGATGTGGCGTCCCGGGACGGCGTCGATGGCCGCCTCGATGCGGCGGTTGTCCTCGGCGCCCACTTCGGTGCCGCTCTTGTTGTCGTAGAGCTGGTAGGAGCTGCGCGTCACCTGCGGCGTCATGTTGGGCATGACGACGTTGCAGCCGTACGTGATCCCTTCGACGCGGCCGCCCGGACGCAGCGTCTCGAGGGCCGTGGCAGCGGCGATGTTCGCGCCGGTGAGCGTCAGGCGCGTCACGGCGATCATGTTGAGGGCGAGCTGCATGAGGCGCTCCTTCTCCATCATGCCTTCGCCGACCATGTCGCCGCCGTGGCTCGTGATGTAAGGGCCCATGCCGATCATGTCGGCGTCGATCTCCTCGAACGTCCTCACGTCGTGCACGAGGTCGGCGAGCGTCTGACCGGGAAGCCCGATCATGACGCCGGTGCCCACCTGGTAGCCCGTGGCGCGCAGGTCGGCGAGCGCGCGGTAGCGGTGCTCGAGGACCTTCTCGAATTTGCCCGGGGTGGAGTGCAGGCGGTTGAAGAGCTCCTCGTTGCTCGATTCGATTCGGAGGAGATAGCGGAGTCCCTTCGGGTTGCCGGCGGCCTCGGCCCAGCGGGCGTACACCTCGCGGGTCTGTTCGCCGAGGCTCAGCGTGATCCCGAGGCCGTCGGGATTGAGTTCGTCGACGGTCTTCTCATGGATTTCGCGGAGGAGCTCCGAAATGAATTCGATCCACTTCGGGTCGCGGCGTTCGCCCGCCTGGATGGCGATCGAGCCGTAGCCGAGGCGGTGCGCCTGGAGCGCGCAGTCGATGATCGCCTCGCGCTGGAGCGTGTAGCGCTCGACGCCGTGGTTGCTCTTGCGGATGCCGCAGTAACGGCAGTTCGCGGTGCAGATGTTGCTCACCTCGATCAGGCCGCGCATGTACACGCCTTCGCCCATCGTGGCGGTGGTCGTCTCGAAGGCGGCCTTCCTGAGGAGCTCGACGTCGTCGGGCTCGGTGAGCGAGAGGAGGTGTTCGAGTTCGGCGTCGGTGCGTTCGGAACTCTTGGAGGCGAGGATGTCTTGGAGGGATCGCATTATCGGGAGCCTTGCGCGCCGAGGGCGTCGCGGTATGCCTCGAGGGCTTCGGGGTGGCACATCAGGATGCGTTCGAGAACGCCCTGCAGGTAGGAGATCGTCAGGCCGTAGTTGGTCATCGGGACGCCTTCGTCCATGGCGTGGCGCAGGCGCGCCAGCATGTGGCGGCGCGTCACCACGCAGCCGCCGCATTGGATGAGGACCTTGTAGTCGCGGAGGTTCTCGGGGAAGTCCTTGCCGACGGCGACGTCGATCTGGAGCTCGCCCACCTTCGAGCGCAGCCAGCGGGGGATCTTCACGCGGCCGATGTCGTCCTTCTGGGGATGATGGCTGCAGGTCTCGCAGATGAGCACCTTGTCGCCCGGCTTGAGCGAGGCGAGGGCGGCGGCGCCGCGGGCGAGCTCGATGAGGTCGCACTTGGCGTAGGCCATCTGCGTGGAGAACGTCGTGAGCGGAATGTCCGCGGGGGACTGGCGCGCCACGCTCTCAATCACCTGGGAGTCGGCCATGATCAGGCGCGGCTTTCCGGTGAGGCCGGCGAGCATCTCGGCGACGCGGTTCTCCTGGACGACGCAGCACTTGGCGCCCGCGTCGAGGAGCTCGCGGATCGCCTGGACCTGCGGCAGGATGAGGCGGCCCTTGGGGGCGCCGGTGTCGATCGGGGTGACGAGTACGACGGTGTCGCCCGCGCCGACGAGGTCGCCCACGAGGGCGCGGTCGGGTTCGGCGTGTTCGGCGAGGGCCTCGACGATGCCCTGGCGGAGGGCGTCGACGCCCTCCTTGGTCTTCGCGGCGGTGAGGAAGACGGGGAGCCCGGTGGCGCGCGCCTTGGCGAGCACTTCTTCGCCGGGGACCTGTTCATCGACCTGGTTGAAGACGAGCACGGCGGGGATGTTGAGCTTGGAGACGCGCTCGATGAGGCGTTCCTCCTCGTCGCCGAACGTGCCGGCGGTCGTCACGATCAGGGCGAGGTCCATCCATTCGAGCACGGAGAGCGAACGCTTGACGCGCGCGAGCCCCAGGTCGTCGACGTCGTCGACGCCCGCGGTGTCGATGAAGACGACCGGACCGATCGGTGCGAGCTCGGCGGACTTCTCGACGGGGTCCGTCGTGGTGCCCGGAACCGAGGAGACGATCGAGATCGTCTGGTTGGTGAGCGCGTTGATCAGCGAGCTCTTGCCCGCGTTGCGCCTGCCGAAGAAGCCGATGTGGAGTCGGAGACCCTTGGGTGTGCCCAGCATGGAATTGGAACCTCTGAAAAAGTGAAGAGCCGGAAAAGGTAATACCTTAACCAGCTCTTCGTTGGAAAGAAATTATTCTTTCTGATTACTTCTCTTCGTTCGTACGGATCACGTCACGTTCGAACCAGATCGGGGAGTGGTGCTCGGCGGCTTCCACGGAGATGGTGCCGGGGCCGAAGCGCCAGATGCCCTTGAAGTGCTCCATGGAGAGGAGCGCCAGCGGGATGTGGGCGCCGACGACCATGAGCGAGCAGATGATGGAGCCCCAGACGTGGAAGTAGAACGTCCACATGTAGACCATCTTGCCGAAGAGCGGAGCGCCGAGCCAGAGCATCCAGCCGGTGACCGCGAGGGCGACGATCATGCCCATGAAGATGAGGTAGGACATCTTCTGGCCGCCGTTGTAGCGACCCTGCGGGGGAACTTCAACAGGACCGAAGGGGATCTTGAAGAAGCGGCGCGGGTAACCACCGAAGTTGCGGAACCAGCGGATCGTGTTCATGTCCCATTCCATGCAGGCCTTCATGATCAGCGCGAAGCGATCGGGGGCGAGCAGGACGAAGGCGAGCAGGTTGAACGTGAAGACGGCGCCCAGGATCAAGTGGGCGAGCATCGCGTTCTCGGCGGCCTGCTCGGCCGGGTTCATGAAGTACACGTACACGCCCGTGAAAAGGAGGGCGAACCACGTGATGGCGTTCACGCCGTGGAAGATTTTGTCAGGTGCGTGGAAACGCAGGATGCGATCATTACTCATGGTGTTCCTCCGACGTCGTGGCAGCGAGCATGCTGCGCGGGGTGTAGTGCGTGTGCAGCAGACCGTGCATGGTGTGGTCCACGGGCTTGGCGTTGAGGTCCTTGTAGACCTGCATGACCGTAGGGTTCTGGTGGGAGCAGGAGAGACCCATCTTCTGGCAGAGCAGGTCGTCCTTGTAGAGGCCGGCCTGGCGGGCCTTGATGATCTGACCGCGGCGGGAGATCAGGTCGCTGATGGCGTAGCCGCAGACGGCGACGGCCGCGACGCACAGCCCCGTGACTTTCAGGAAGCCGCGGCGACCGAGGATGAGAGCGGCGGGACGCTCAGCGTAAGAATAGTTCTGAGAAAACATAGATTATTTCCTTAGTTAAGCATCAGGCGCGCAGGGGCAGGGGCATGGTCGGGTTGAGCCAAGCCGTGCCGGACTTCTGGACAGGCTGGCCGCCGCCGTTGATGCAACCACCCGGGCAGTTCATGACTTCGATGAAGTGGTAGCGGTTCTTATCCACGTGCACGCGGTTGAGGACTTCCTTGAGGCCCTGGTTCGCGCCGTTGACGACGCAGACGCGGATCTCGAGGACCTTGCCGTCGAGGGCCTTGACGGGAACGGGGATCGTGGCTTCGACGATGGCGTTGTCGTGACCACGGACGACCTTGATGTTTTCGTTTTCAAGATCCTTGCCGGAAAGGGCGAAGTAGGCCGTACGGAGGGCGGCTTCCATCACACCACCGGAAACACCGAAGATCGTGCCGGCGCCCGAGTAGATCTCGAGGGGCTTGCGTTCGTGCGTTTCGGACGGCATCTGAAGCGGGTTGATGCCCTTGCGGCGCATGAGCTCGGCGAGGTCACGGGCCGTGAGGGAGGCGTCGATGTCCTGGTAGGACGGCGTGTCCTTCGGGATGACGTTGTTGGCGATGGCCCAGCGCCAGCCGGTGTTCATTTCCGGACGGGCGGCTTCGAAGATCTTGGCCGTGCACGGGGTCACGGAGACGAAGAAGATCTTGCGGGGGTCGCACTTGAAGATGCGCTGGGCAGCCCAGGTCTTGGCGAGGGCGCCGCCCATCTGCAGCGGGGACTTGGCCGTCGAGAGGTGCGGGAGCAGGTCGGCGTGGTACGTTTCAGCGTTCTTGACCCAGGCAGGGCAGCAGGACGTGAAGTGCGGGAACGGGTGCTTGGCCTGTTCGTCGACTTCCGGGCCGCGTTCGCCGAGGAGCCAGTACTGGACCTTCTTGACGAATTCCGTGCCTTCCTCGAGGATGGTCTGGTCGGCGGAGTTGTTGCAGTCGTAGACCTGGAAGCCGAGGGCTTCGAGGGAGTTGATCAGCTGGCCGGTGGAGAGTTCGCCGGGCTTGCCGCCGAATTCCTCGCAGATCGACACGCGGACGGCCGGGGACGGATGGGCCACGCAGATGCGGTCCTTGTCGTCGAGCATTTCTTCGACCTGGTCGACGAACGTCATCTGTTCGATGGCGTTGAACGGGCAGGCGATCAGGCACTGGCCGCAGGACACGCAGGCGTCCTCGATGATCTTGTGCTTGGCACCAAGGCCGCCGTGGATGGCGCCGGTCGGGCAGAACTTGCTGCAGGTGTCGCAACCGACGCAGTGTTCCTGGTTGATCTTGATGATGCCGCGAAGTTCACCCTTGCGAAGGTTCCCTTCAAAGGCGGGGCCGTTCTCGCCGTAGGCGTTGTCGCCGGGCAGGAAGGTGTTCACTTTGATAGTGCTGGACATGTGTAAAAGCTCCTGTCGTCCCGTGGGACGAATTGACCACCGGCTCCACTGGGGGGGCGGATGGTCGACAAAGGGGTCACCGAAGGTAGGTCCGACGGGAAAATTGACAGGTCCGCCGGAGGGCTTCGAATACAGGTAAGCATTGTATGAAGGTTCAACACCCTCTGGCTAGTAAAAAGTAGGAGAAAAGCTACTCATTGAGGCTTACTCGACCCCCTGAATGAGACAAAACCCCTAGTTTATTACCCATCGTATATCAACCTGCGGAACCTGTTAGGAAACTTCTATCAAAGAAAGGCCCCTCCTACGATGCGGCAAAATATGTGAAAAAAGTAACTCCCTGATGTTTTAGGCAAAGAGCCGACATTTTGGTCGGAAATGGGATCCGAAAACGTCCATTTCGTTTTCAAAACCTTTCCATGCGTTCTCCTGCAAGGCGTTCGGAGGGAATGAACGCGAAACACAGCGATTATCCCTTATTTTTCCGTAGGGCATTGCTAAAGATGATAATCACTCTCAATCAAGGGGATTATCCACGCTTTTCTTTGGACCCCAGGGCTTTCACTGGAACGTGTGAGCAGATGCTAGAAATTGTAAAAATCCGACCGCGACGACAGGGTATTACACGGCGAAACGGTCACGTCGAGCGGCGCCTCCGGAAGGCCCGGCAAGGCGTTTTCGACACCCCGAGCGGGACATATTCGGAGGATTTCCGACATCGTTCCGAAATCCATGTGGAAGGGAACCCCTACCCACAAAGTAATAGAGTCCTACTTTCGTATGAGCGAAAGCAGGACTCTCTTTTTTCAGGCGTGCCGAAGAGGGTTTTTATCAGCAGTCCTCGGGCTTGAGCGGCTTCCTGAGCTCGGCGCGGACGTTGTCCATGGCCGAGTAGAAGGCCTTCATCATCACCAGGCCGAGGAACTTGCCGGCGTCGGTGACGATGATGCGGTCCGGATCCTCCGGGTCGTCCTTGATGGCGCCGGCGATCCTCAGGCCCATCATCTCCTTGAAGAGGGCCTTGTCGAGGTCGACGCCGTGGAGGCGCTTGAAGTAGCTCCGGGAGATGCGGTGCGAGAAGAGGCGCAGCATCAGGCGGTACTGCATCACGGCGTGCTCGTCGAAGGCGCGCTGGCGCTCCACGCCCGTCATGCCGGCGCTGATGCGCTCGTTGTAGCGGCGCAGGCTGAACGTGTTCACGTAGAGGTTGTTGTTGAGGAAGCTGAAGGCGCCCGAGCCCACGCCGAGGTATTCGTCCCAGTCGACGACGTACTCGTCGAAGCCCTCGTCGTTGGTGCGGCCGAACGTCCAGCTCGTGAGCTGGTTGTAGTGGCGGCCGAGCGTGTCGAGGATGACGTTGTACTGGTCGGCGAGGCTGTACTCCTGCGAGGCGATCGTGTTCTTGACGCTCTTCTTGGTCTGCGAGGTGACCATCAGCGGGTAGGTCGTGACCTGGCGCGGATTGAGCGTGCGGATCTTCTCCATGTCGTCGTAGAGCATGTCCAGGGTCTGGCCCTGGAAGCCGAAGATCATGTCGATGTTGCACGTCGGGAAGAGTTCCTGGGCGTACTGCAGGCGTTCGTAGATCTGCTCGCCCGAGCCGAACTTCTCATAGCGGTCGGAGAGCTTGAGGATGTCGTCGTTGAAGCTCTGCACGCCGATGCTCATGCGGTCCACGAGCCCCTTGAGGTTGCGGAACTGCGGCGTCGTGATCACCTGCGGGTCCGTCTCGCAGGAGATCTCCTTGATCGACGGGAAGAGCTTCTTGGCGTGTTCGAGCGTCTTGATGAGCTCGTCCTCGAGGATCGTCGTCGTGCCCCCGCCCAGGTACATCGAGTGGAAGTCGTAGCCGAGGGCCTTGACGTAGTCCATCTCCTTCCTGAGGTTCTGGAAGTACAGGCGCGCGGTGTGCTCCTTGAAGAGGAAGCGGTGGAACGTGCAGTACGAGCAGAGCGTGTGGCAGAACGGGATGTGTGCGTAGAGCAGGTACTTGTGGCCCTCGATCGGTTCGGGAACGCGGTCGAGGATCACGGGGTCGCACTGCAGGTAGCGCTTCGTGTAGTAGTCCATGATCCGGTCGGAGAGGTTCACCTTCCAGGGGGACATGAGCTTACGTTGTGTCGAGGGGATGTAATGGGACATTTTCTGGTTATCAGCCGTGGGTGGAGTAGAGCTTGGCGATCTGCGGGGCCAGGCGTTTGACCAACTCCCTGCGCTTGAGCTTGAGGGTCGGAGTGATCAAACCGTTTTCAATCGTCCAGGGTTCGTTCGTCAGGACGACCGAACGCGGGAGCGCGTAGTGGGGGAATTCCGCGGCGGCGGCCTTGGCGCGCTTGAGTGCGGCGGAGCGCGCTTCGGCGGCGTTGAGGCTTTCCGGGTCTTCCGGGTCGAGGCCGAGTTCCTTGCAGAACACGGCCCATTCGTCGGGGTTCACCACGGTGATGAGCCCGATGAAGGGTTTGTTTTCGCCGACGATGTAGGCCTGCTCGAAGAGCGCGTCGGTTTCGATGGCCCCCTCGAGGTCGGCGGGCGGGATCTTCTCGCCGGTGCTCGTGACGATGATCTCCTTGATGCGCCCCTTGATCGAGAGGAGCCCCTCCTTGGAGAACTCGCCGACGTCGCCCGTCCTGAGCCAGCCGTCGGGCGTGAACGCCGCGGCCGTGTCCTCGGGACGGTTCCAGTAGCCCTTCATGATGCTCGGGGCCTTGACCTGGATCTCGTCGCCCTCGCCCAGACGGACCTGGACGTTCGGGAACGGGATGCCGACGGTGTCGGGATGATTGAGTTCGCGGTTGTTGCCCGCGATGATCGGGCTCGCCTCGGTCATGCCGTAGCCCTGGATGATCGGGAGTCCCAGGCCGCAGAAGACGCGGGCGATGCGCGCGTTGAGGGCGGCCCCGCCGGAGATGGCGATCTTGAGCTGCCCGCCGAACTGGTCGGTGAGCGTCGTGGCGACCTTCTTGAGGACCACGTTGCGGGCGAGTCCGTCGAACACGCTCGAGACGGGGTGTTCGACCTCGATGCCGTTCTTGCGGCAGAAGTCGCGCCAGCCGATCGAGACGGCCCAGTTGAACAGGGAGCGCTTGAGGCCGGAGACCTTCTTGAGCTGGTGCTGCACGCGCGCGTAGATGCGCTCGTAGACGCGCGGCACCGAGATGATCACGTCGGGCTTGATCGTCTTGAGGTCGTCGGCGAGCAGGAGCACCGAGCGGTTGTAGGCGATCACGCAGCCCGTGGCGAGCGCGAGGTAGTAGCCCGCCGTGCGCTCGAACGTGTGCGAGAGCGGCAGGAAGGAGAGGAACTTGTAGCCCACTTCCGGGGAGACCGTGTCGAGGGTGGCCTTGACGTTGCTCACGATGTTCTCGTGCGTGAGCATGACGCCCTTGGGGCGGCCCGTGGTGCCGGAGGTGTAGATGATGCCGGCGAGGTCGTCGGCGGCGGGCGGCTCGGGGAGTTCGCCCGTGAACGTCTCGCCCAGGGCGAGCCATTCGCGGATGCCGAAGATCCTCACGGCGTCCGCCTCGGAGGTCGCGGGGATCTCCTCGTCGGGTTCGGTGATCACGACGTAGCGGAGGTCCGGGAGCGTCACCCCCGTCTCCTCGATCTGCTTCCAGCGCTTGAGGTTGCTCGTGACGAGCATCTGCGCCTGGGAGTCGATCATGATGAAGGCGCACGCGCCCGGGGTGTCGATGGCGTGCAGCGGCACGGGGACGAGGGCGTTGCCGAGGACCGACTGGTCCGCGTGGACGTGGTCGACCGAGTTGGGCATGAGGATGGCCACGCGCGAGCCGCGGGCCAGGCCGAGGGCGCACAGGCTCTTCTGCCAGGCGAGGATCCCCTCGCCGACGTCCTTGTAGGTGCGGGACTCCCAGCTCTTGGTGCCTCGGTTGTATTGGCGGAGCGCCTCCAGACCGGCGTACTTGCGGATGCTGTTCCGCATGAGCTCCGTGAGAGTGTGGAAGGCACTCAGGTCAAAAGTGTTCTTGGATGAGTTCGACTCAGTCACTTTACGTCCCTGTAGGTAATGGAATTCTAAAAAAATAGCCCAAGCTTTCGATAAAAGCAAACGGATGCGGGCCCTTCTTTCAGGGCCTCATCCCTCGAGCTCCGCACGCTTCATTTCAAGGAACTCCCAACGCTCGAAAGCCTCGAGGTTCTCGGCCTCGATCTCCTCGAGGCGGACCGCGTCGTTCTTGATCGTTTCGGGGTCCTGCTCGAAGTAGCCGGGCTCGTTCATGCGCTCGTGGATCTCCGCCTCCTCCTTCTCGAGGGCGAGGAGACGCTGCGGGAGCTCCTCGAGCTCCTTGTTCTCCTTGTAGGAGAGCTTCTTCTGGACGCGCGGGCGGTCGCGGAAGTTGTTGGTCTTCTCCTCGGGGGCGGCCTTGGGCTTCTCCTCCTCGACGGGTTCGGGGCGCTGGCGCAGCCAGTCCTGGTAGCCGCCCACGTACTCGCGCCAGCGGCCTTCGCCCTCGGGGGCGAGCACGGAGGTGACGACGTTGTCGAGGAAGCGGCGGTCATGGCTCACGAGGATGATCGTGCCGGGGTAGCCCGCGAGGGTCTGCTCGAGCATCTCGAGCGACTCGATGTCGAGGTCGTTGGTGGGCTCGTCGAGCACGATCAGGTTCGCCGGCAGGGCGAAGAGGCGTGCGAGCAGCAGGCGGTTCTTCTCGCCCCCGGAGAGGGAGCTCACGGGCACGTTGAGGCGGCGCGGCGGGAAGAGGAAGTCGCCCATGTAGGCGATCACGTGCTTCTTCTGGCCGCCCACTTCGATCCACTCGCTCCCCGGGGAGATCGTCTCGGAGACGGTCTTCGTCGGGTCGAGCTGCGCGCGGAGCTGGTCGAAGTAGGCCACCTGCAGGTTCGTGCCGAGCTTGACCGAGCCCTCGTCGGGCTCGAGGCGTCCGAGCAGGAGCTTGATCAGGGTGCTCTTGCCCACGCCGTTCGGGCCGATCAGGCCGAGGCGGTCGCCGCGCATGAGCTTGAAGTCGAGTCCTTTGACGATCGTCTTCTCACCGAAGCGCTTCGTCAGGTTCGTCGTCTCGGCGACGATCTTGCCGCTCTTTTCGCCTGCGTCGAGCGTGAGGTTGATGTTGCCCATGCGGTCGCGGCGGGCCTCGCGGTCGCGCCGGAGCTGTTCGAGGCGGCGCACGCGCCCTTCATTGCGGGTGCGGCGTGCCTCGATCCCCTTGCGGATCCAGACCTCCTCCTGCGCCCAGAACTTGTCGAAGCGGCGTCGTTCGAGCTCTTCGGCGGCGAGTTCGTCCTCCTTGACCGATTCGTACTGCGAGAAGCTCCCGGGATAGCTCCGGAGGCGTCCGCGGTCGAGTTCGATGATGCGGGTGACGACGTCGTCGAGGAAGAGGCGGTCGTGGGTGATCACCACGAGGGCGCGCTGGGTGCGGTATTCGGTGTTGACGAGCTGCTCGAGCAGTTCGATCGCCCCGACGTCGAGGTGGTTGGTCGGTTCGTCGAGGAGCAGCAGGTCCGGGAGCACGGTGAAGGCGAGGGCGAGCGCGGCGCGCTTCTTCTCGCCGCCCGAGAGGTTCACGAGGTTGCGTTCGGGGTCGAGCCCGAAGCGGTCGAGTTGTTCGTCGAGCTTGGCGAGCAGCCTCCAGCGTTCGCGTTCGTCGTGGTGTTCGGCGAAGCGTCCCCGGAGGGCGAGGCTCTCCTTGATGGTCGGGGCCTCGGGAAGGACGGGCTCCTGCTCGACGAAGTGCACGGTCAGGC